>JBATHI010000070.1:0-5855 GCA_049666645.1 Flavobacteriaceae bacterium
CCTCATCGCCGTCGGGCACCAAAACACTGCCATCCATGTTGGCATCGGTACCTGGGTCGAAATAGGTAGTGGGCAAATCGGGTGCCACTTCCAAAACATCGGATGCCAAATAGGCTGTAAGCGTAGCGGCGTCCAGTCCAAGAATATTGTTTTCGTAGTTCACCGCCATAGGGTCGAGTCCCAATAGTTCGGCATAAACATCATGGTACTGCTCTAAACGGGCCTCATATCCCGCTTGAAAAGCAGAGCCCATTTCGGAAGGGATAGCCACGTTTTGGGCGTCTTTCACACTGGGTTGCCCCTGTATATCAAATCCAAAAACCGTATTGATGCCGGGTCTTCCCATATGGTCGACCTGAACAAATGTCCCTGAGAAATCTGGATCTCCGCTTTGTGCGTCGCAAGGGGCACAGGAAGATCCTCCACAGTCGATCCCTGTTTCGGTTCCATTCATGATTCCATCGGCACAGGTCGCCTGGACCATATCGGGCATGCCATTGTCGTCTTTGTTGCAGGCTGCCAAAACCGTTAGAGCGAAGAGGCTGAAAAACAAGTGTTTCATATTATACTGTTTCATTTTGAATGATTTTAAAAATTAATTATTGTTTTTTATTAGTGGTTACCCAGGTTTTGTAAACGTTCAATCCCAAGGCGTTCATCCCTGTGGTTTCGCCCAAAAGGCTGTTCGGTATTTCCACAATGATCGACATCGTATTGGCGCCGGCAAAAGTGTTTTCCGCTTCCCCGGCTGGTTTGAATCCACCGGGGGCCATGCCTCCTTTCACCGCGTTGAATTGGAAAAAGTCAAAAAAGAAGGGATCCTGTCGGGGCCCGGCAAACAGTGATACGCCATCCGAAGTGGTTTCGGTAATGGCCGTTGCGCCCGAAATATTTACGCTCCCCAATGGAAAATCGACCAACACCTGACCTGAGGTTCCGGTCTGCGAAGGGGCTGCGGGACCAAAAAAGTACATTTTCCCATCTCTTGGAATGGCCTGAATGACCAAATCTTCCACTAAATCATTATCTGTGTCGATATTGATTTCTGTGAGCACGTCCTCGTCGAAAGTACCGTAGGCCAAATCGGGCAGTACGTCCGATTGCATGTCAACGATAAAAACCGTGTTGTCGGAACCTGGTGAAGGTTCGAACGCAAAAAAATCCGCGATATCGGCGGTGGTGCCCATGGAGGAAGGGGCATCGATGTGATCGGCCGCTATCAAAACGATACCAACCGCTGCAAGGGCAGAGATTCCAATTAAAAGCTTTGTTTTTTTCATTTTAAATTGATTTAAATGTTAGATGAATATTTCAACCTTAATTACGAGGTTTGATCTGGAGGGTTTGGTATAAAATGTTAATTTTTTGTTAAAGCAATACAGCTGCCCAAATACTTGATTTACGTCAATTTTAAAGTCGGAACAGATGTGAAAAGGCTTGCATGGAGCATTACGGTGCGGTGCGTACGGCCATGTCTGCCCCAAAGGATGGCCTATTTAGTGGGGCCACTTGTTCGATATATAGTGTTTTTAGAGTATTTTCGCCCCTTAAAACCATAAGCACGATATGAACCCCTCCTCTGCCGGTTGGATTGAAAAATTCGGATCGCTGGTACATGATCATCAGCATGCTTACGCCGATTTTCGGGATTTGTATACCGGACTCAAGAAGACCGGATTCGTATATGGACTCAACACCAAGATTCCCCGTTTCATCAAGGTGGAACACAGCTTAACGGAAGATGAGAAAGCAAAAATAAATTTGCTAACCGCGGTATATTATACCTATCGGATTGAGCTCGACCAAACCGATTTCACGGTCTTTATGAATAAGATCTTTGCCTTTTACAAAGACCTCAACCGCAACCAAATTTCTTTTATCAGCCAATTGTTCACGGGTAAAAAAACCTCTTCCCAATTGGAAAAGCTGATCGACTCCAGGGTATACCTTGCCGACAACGTCATCAGTAAGACCTTTAACAGCATTATTACCAATTCGCTGCTGTTTATCGATGTGCTGCTTTTCCAGCGCTACCTCAAAGAGGTGGAGGGCATACAACAACGTGCCCAAACCCTCGAGTACATTACCATCAACATTACCTATCACGCCCTCAACGCCAAGGAAAAAAACAAAAGCGATGAAAAATTGGCCCAGCTCTTCGCTTCCAGCCTGACTTACGTTGATAGTGAGGCGAAGGATTTTGATGGTTCCTATCGCGAAATGCTGCTCAAAAACCACAGCCTTTGGGAGAATCATTATTTTCTTGACGTGGCCTGTTTAACGGTTTGGGAAGACCAATCCCTCGATTACAGGGAATCCGGATTTATCTTCGGAATCGGAAAAGATCTCGGTTTCGAGGAGAAGCAGATTGAACTCGCTTTGGATGAAATCACCTCCTTTTTTGAAAAGAATGCCAAGCATATCCCCTTTTTGAAAGATAAAAATCTGGCCGTACAGGTTTACGACAGCATGTCCAAAATTGTCAAAAAATTGATTTTAAGGAACAGCAAACGACTACAAAAAGAGCTCTCGGACAGCAAGGAACTGGTGGCCCTTATTTCCAAAGCAACCACTAAAGACCTCAGCCCTGAAGAAAAGAAAAAAATGCAATTGCAGTTGATCGACATCTTTAAGAGCATCCCTTCCCTTGCGATTTTTATGCTCCCAGGCGGTGCGGTTTTATTGCCGATTTTTATTAAATTGATACCGAAGTTATTGCCGTCGTCTTTTGATGACAATCGAATATAAAAATAGGATTTTTCCTACATTTTTAACACTATAAGAAATATCTATAGCAAATATCATCATATTGTTTACCAGTTATTTAAACGCCATTATTCTAACCATAACTTGAAGTCACGCACCCTTTCCCTGCTGACAATCATTTCCTGCTCTGAAAACCGGTTCAACTTGATTTGGAGCCTTGAATTGGTGTAAGAAACAATGTCTTTGATATGATGGATATTGATAAAAAATTTCCGACTGATCCGGAAGAATGTTTTGGGTTCCAATTCGGTTTCAAGGTTTTCCAAAGTGGTCTCCAACAAATAATTTCTGCCATCGGCCGTCGCGGCATAGGTGCCTTTGTTCTCACTATAAAAACACTCCACATCGTCGGCATTGATTATTTTGAGGTGCTGCCCTACCCTCACTGTAAATCTTTTTTTGTATTCCCTTTCCAAGGGGTTCACCAATAATTTTTTGATGTCTTCAAAATCCAATGCCAATTTTTGCACCGGGGGTTTCAGGCTTCGGAATTTTTTTACGGCTGCTTCCAGTTCTTCATCATCGATGGGTTTCAACAAATAGTCGACACTGTTCAATTTAAATGCCTGCAGGGCATATTCATCATAGGCCGTCGTAAAGATGATGGCGCTGCGCACCTCTACCCTCTCAAAAATCTCGAAGGAGAGGCCATCGGAAAGCTGAATGTCCAAAAAAATAAGGTCGGGGTGTTGGTGCTTCCCGAACCAATCAACGGCCTCTTCCACCGAATACAAAAGGGTGGTCACTTCCACGCCCAAATCTTCCAATAGTCTTGCCAGGCGTCTTGCGGCCGGTTTTTCGTCTTCAATGATGATGGTTTTCATAGTTTTGGCTTGGTATCGGGATTATTGATCCTCTTCCATGAACTTGCGCATCTGCCGTTCTTCCCATCGTTTTAGGAAGTTCGATTTGTCCCTGAACACAAAAAAGGCAGCTACCAAGAATATAACGCCCCATAGGATGGGCACGAAGATAATGTTCCATTCGACCCAATTCAAAACTTCCGGATCCTTGATCCCTTTCGATTCGACCCAGCCCAATAGGTTCCCTTTGAGCAACAAGATCAGCGCGCTCCCCACAACAAACAAAATGAGGTGGGCATAATAATCCTTGATGCGATCGATCCTTTTTCGTGCCTTGATATAACCTTCCATCTCTTTTAATTGCTTTTCCATTATTTAAATCTTTCGGCTTCCTTGCGTTCTTCCTCCATATACTTACGTATCTGACGGTCTTCCCATTCTTTGTTGAAAAAGGGGTTGTATGAAAATACCTTGGCAGCATGGAATGCAAGCCCGATGCCCCAAAAAAGCCATACCGCGAAGGTGCCGAAATCAAAGAATGCATCGGTAAAGGCTTCCCCGTTATCAATATTGCGGGCTATTTTGGTTATGCTGATCACCGAATTAACGATCAAATAAACGGCAAAGTGCCAGTAAAAACCCTTGAGCTCTTCTACCCGTTTCTTCGCCCTGATCTGCTTGTCTATATTATTGGTTTCCATTTTTTAATGTTTTTATTGATTTGTGAAAATACCGGGTCGTGCTGTTCACTCCCAACGATTTCGTTGGTCATCATTGTTCATATACTCCTTGATCTTGCGCTCCTCCCAGTCCTTGCCGAAAAAAGGGTTGAGCCCGAAAGTTCGGATGGCCTGAAAAATCAGCCCCAAACCCCAGCCGAACGCGGCCCACAAAAACCAGGGGTAGCGCCATTCATCGAGGTAATAGTTCAAACCACCCAAGAAGGAAATGACCACTACATAGGAGATCAAACTGGTATAGAATTTTTTAATGCATTCTACACGTTCCTTGGCGCGCAGGTATTTATTTTCTTTGTCTGAGTAGTCCATTTTTTTATATTTTATTTGTTGAACCAAATTTCGGAATCTTTGAAAACCTATCTAAAAATGGCTTTCTGAACTGTTTGTTTTCAGGGATGAATCGTATCCTTTCCATCCCGGTTGATTTTATTGGGATATGATTTACAGACGATCATTGGTGCCCCTTACCGGTCAAAATCGATCATCCTCCATATATTGCCGCATCTTCCTTTCTTGCCATCGTTTGCCCCAGATGGGGTGGTATCCATACGCCTCCATACCGTGGGTGAGCAGCCCAAATCCCCAACCAAGGGCTGGAAATATCACCCAAGGAAAGTCGGAAGTATTCAGGTTCACGACCACGAGGATCGGGATCACGATGCAATAGGAAATGAGATTTCCATAAAACCCCTTAATTTCCTCCACCTTCATCTTGGCCCTTTCATATCGCTTGTCCTCGATAAAATGCTGTTGCGATTCCAGGACAGAAACCTCCCGGGTCAATATGGGAAGCTGCACACTGAAATCGGAGGCCGTTTTGAGGATCTGTACCTTTTTGTCGGTCAATATGCCGTAACGTTGCCGAATGTTCTGTAACCCCACGCCACTGCTTTTTTTGACGACCTGTTTTTCCTGAAGGTTGTTTTTCACCACCAGCACGCCATCCTGTTCGAATACCTCGATATGAAGGGGTTTTTGCTTGGTGACAATATTGTGTTTCACCGCATTTTCCAACAACAATTGAAGGGATAAGGGTACGATTTTCGCGTCAGGATTGCTGCTTTTATCGGGAATCTCAAATATGATACTGTCCTCAAACCGCATCTTCAACAAACGCACGTAGGTCCTGGCAAATTCAAATTCCTCATCTACGGAAACCAGATCCTTGTTTTTTTGTTCGAGCACATATCGGTATACCTTGGAAAGGGAAGTGGTGAATTTTTGGGCTTGTCGGGGGTCTTCTTCAATGAGGCTGGTCAAAACGTTCAAACTGTTGAAAAGAAAATGGGGGTCCAATTGGTTTTTTAGGGCGTCGAATTTCGCAGAGGCCGTGCCCGCAATGATTTTTTGTTCCTTGACCTTGTTTTCTTGAAGATGTTTATAGTACCAAATCCCGTAAAAAATCAAGGATACGGTTACCGCAATGATCAGGGAACTCGTATAATAATTTGCCTGTTCATTGCTCAAAAAGGCCTGCACCGATCGATCATAAACGAAAACAAACAAGATAAACCGGGAAAGGAATATGCCCAAGACCGAAAAAACA
>JBATHI010000071.1:0-5641 GCA_049666645.1 Flavobacteriaceae bacterium
CTGTTCTGTAAATTGATGAAATTCTGTTCCCCATTTCTGGTCACATCAATGGTCTTGAGCAATTGGTTCATCAATTTGTAGGCCGACAGTTGAAATCGTTCCTGCAATTTCTTGCCATGGTGCATCAACCAACTTTCGACATTGAAAACCTGCAACTCTTCATTGGTACTCCTTTTAAACCGTTCCTTGAACGATTCCGGTGTACGATAGCACAGCATGGCATGCATGCGGGCGTCGTGCACGGGTTGTTTGGAATTGATAAGGAACTGCTCCTGTATCTGACAGTTGGCGATCAACCAATCGGTAGACTTCCAGTCTGAGGCCACGGGTATCAGGTGTTCTGTGAGCTTGGGGTCTAGCGCGGCCATCTCCCAAGCAATGCCCCCGCCCAGGGAACCCCCAATGATTGCGAACAATTTTTTGATGTTCAGCTGTTGTAATCCCAACAGGAAAATTCGGGCGACGTCTCCGGCAACAAAATCTTTGTAATTGTCGATGACGAATTGATCGTAACCGTTTCCCGGTATGTTAAAAGCCAAAATGGTATAACTGTGGGTGTCGATGCACTTGCCCTCTCCACTGAGGGAGGCCCACCAACCCTCATCGCCGGTGATGTTCGAATTGCCGGTGAGGGCATGGTTCACCAAAACTACGGGTGCGCTATGCAGCGCCCTGCCGAACAATTGGTATGAAAGCGCGATATCTTGCGTTACCCCATTTAGGGTGGTGTAGTTTTTGAGTTGGAGGTGGTGTAGCATGAAGTAAATTGTGTACCGTGATGACCATCATGTTGAACAGGGACATTGATCAATGATCATGCGTCCCGTTCAAACCGATGGTATTGAGCATTTTCCATTCAGGCAAAGGCAGATTTGTCGATCGTGGCGAAAGCCGCGACCAAATCAGCTTTTAAATCTTCGATATCTTCAAGGCCTACCGACAATCGAATCAGATCTTTGGTGACCCCGGTCGCTACCTGTGCCAGATCGTCCAATTGCTGGTGGGTCGTACTTGCGGGGTGGATGATCAACGATTTCGAATCGCCGATATTGGCCAACAGCGAGAACAATTTGGTGCCATCGGCAATCTTTTTGGCCGATTCGAAACCACCTTTCACCCCGAAGGTAACTATGCCGCTCTGTCCCTTGGGCAGATAGGCCTTGGCAAGGGCGTTATATTTGTTGGCGGCCAATCCCGGATAATTGACCCAGGCCACCTCGTCCCGGCCTTGCAACCATTTTGCCAGTGCAAGGGCATTTTCACTATGTTTTTTCATGCGTATGTCCAAGGTTTCCAACCCTTGGATGATCTGGAAGGCGTTGAACGGACTCAGTGCCCCTCCATAATCCCGCAATCCTTCTATACGCGCCTTGGCGATAAATGCCGCCGCCCCAAGGGCATCATGATACACCAACCCGTGATAACCGGCCGATGGTTCGGTAAATTCAGGAAATTTCCCATTGGCCCAATCAAATGTTCCTGCATCGATGATCGCGCCGCCCAAAGCGGTCCCGTTACCATTGATGTATTTGGTTAGGGAATGGATCACAATATTGGCACCGTGGGCAATGGGGTTGAGCAAAGCGGGACTGGGCACCGTATTATCGACAATAAAAGGAACTTTGGCCGCTTTGGCCTCGGCCGCTATGGCCTTTAAATCCAATACATCCAATTTAGGGTTCCCCAACGATTCCACAAAAATAGCCCTGGTGTTTTCCTTTACGGCCTTTCCAAAATTAGTGGGATCGGAAGGGTCGACAAAGGTTGTGGTGATGCCCAATCTGGGCAGGGTAACACTGAGTAGGTTATAGGTTCCCCCATATAGACTGTTGGATGCCACGATATGATCGCCGGCCTTTAACAGCACCAATAGCGCCGTGGTCGTTGCCGCGGTACCTGAAGCTGTGACAACGGCTGCAATACCCCCTTCGAGGGCGGCAAGTCGTTGTTCCAGGATATCATTGGTAGGGTTATTGATCCTGGTATAGATATTTCCAAACTCCGCCAAGGAAAAAAGATTGGCAGCATGGTCGGAATTATTGAACACGTAGGCCGTGGTCTGATAGATGGGAACCGCCCTGGTACCCCCATGGGCGTTGGTGTCGTGCCCTGCATGAAGGGCATTGGTGGCAAATTTTTGATCACTCATGATTTCTGGTTTTTTTAATGGTTCATAGATCGATTAAAAAATCCAAACGAACGGGCAACAGCGACCGTGCCGGTCAAATCAAAGTGTTTCAAGAAATCGAAAAATTACGGAAGTAATTTGTTTTCGTTATCTGTCACGCCAACGGAGTGATAGAATTTAGCACCTTCTCTGCAAATGGAACAAAGGGTTGCTAAGGCTTCAAAGGGTCTACTCCCTCCACCTTTCTTGATAACATTTCAATAAGTGTTTGAACTTTTGGATTACAAATATAGGTGCAGGAAATCAATAATTTTCAATTTTTTGAAAAAATTATAAATTGAACGCGGCCTTGACCTTGTCTACCATATCCAGTTTCTCCCAGGTAAACAATTCCACGGTTTTTTCAATTTTACCGTTATATGGGGATTCAAAGACCTTTGTGACCACTTTTGGTTCTTTGCCCATATGCCCATATGCAGCCGATTCCAAATAGATGGGGTTTCTTAATTTCAATCGTTCCTCAATGGCGTAGGGTCGCATATCGAAGAGTTGCTCCACTTTTTTGGCAATTTCACCATCGGTCAGCTTCACATTGGAACGCCCATAGGTATCCACAAATATTGATGTGGGTTTCACCACGCCTATCGCATAGCTCACCTGCACCAAAACTTCATCCGCTACCCCTGCCGCGACCAGATTTTTGGCGATGTGCCGGGACGCATAGGCCCCGCTTCGATCCACCTTGCTGGGATCTTTACCACTAAATGCGCCACCCCCATGGGCCCCTTTGCCACCATAGGTGTCAACGATGATCTTTCTTCCGGTCAATCCGGTATCGCCATGAGGACCTCCGATCACGAATTTCCCGGTCGGATTGATATGATAGGTGATCTGGTCATCGAACAAGCCCTGTATTTTTTTCGGCAATTGCTTCTTCACCTTCGGAATAAGGAGATCTATGATGTCTTTTTTGATCTTGGCCAACATTTTATCGTCGTTCTTGTCGAACACGTCGTGCTGGGTGGAAACGACGATGGTATCGATGCGCTGCGGTACATTGTCATCGGAATATTCAATGGTCACTTGCGATTTGGCGTCCGGACGCAGGTACTTGATCTCTTTGTTCTCCTTCCGCAGTGCCGCCAAAACCTGTAGTATCTTATGCGAAATGTCCAAGGCCAACGGCATGTAATTTGATGTTTCCTTGGTTGCATAGCCGAACATCATGCCCTGATCGCCCGCGCCTTGGTCTTCCTTTGCACCGCGATCGACCCCTTGGTTGATGTCCTGCGATTGCTCGTGTATCAATGATATCACCCCACATGAATCCCCGCTGAATTGATATTCCCCTTTGGTATAGCCAATTTTGTTGATGACGTCCCTGGCAATCGTCTGTACATCCAAATAGGTATGGCTCTTCACCTCACCGGCCAAAACAACCTGCCCAGTGGTGACCAGAGTTTCACAGGCTACCTTGCTTTCCGGATCAAAGGCCAAAAAATGATCCAACAAGGCATCGCTGATCTGATCCGCTACCTTGTCCGGATGGCCTTCACTGACCGATTCAGAGGTAAATAAATATGACATACCATTCCAAATTTAGCTGAAAAAGGATCTGACGGAAACGGGCCAAGAAGTATGATATTGAACATTACCAATACCAACTGCTTTAGCATTTTTTATATCGGTTCCATTGAATTGAAATCCGACATCCGGTTTTCTGGACCAGGACCTGAATTTTGTTCAAGTATAGAGGTTGCAATCAGTCAAATCCTTCCTCTGTGTTAAGTGGGCAAAAATATAAAATTAGTTTTGTTAAGTGCACAATATTGATCTTTTTATTCTCCGGCCCAAAAAAAAGGTTCCCGAAATACACTCTTTTGTATCGCGGAAGCTGGTAAATAACATAAATCCATTAAAGCTGGTGGAAGCTATCGTGCTTAAAAAATAGAGAAGTATTTAGACGTTTATTTTTTCCCAAACTCGATATACTTCGTATCTTGTCAGCCAGCGCTTTGATCAACAATCGAACCAAAAATCATAATTGCATGCACATTGCAGTTGCAGGAAATATCGGTGCAGGAAAAACCACCTTGACACAATTACTTGCCAAACATTACAAATGGGAAGCCCATTTCGAGGAAGTGGTGGATAACCCATATTTAGATGATTTTTATACCCAGATGGAGCGATGGAGCTTCAATCTTCAGATATACTTTCTTAACCATCGATATCGGCAGATATTAAAGATCAGGGAGACCGGCAAGAACGTGATCCAAGACAGGACCATTTATGAAGACGCATTTATTTTTGCGCCCAACTTACATGCCATGGGCTTAATGACGAATCGGGACTTCACCAATTACAAAAGTTTGTTTGAATTGATGGAAAGCTTGGTGCAGCCACCGGATTTGTTGATCTATCTGAGAAGTTCGATACCCAACCTGGTCAAACAGATCCATAAACGTGGGCGGGAGTATGAAAATTCCATTTCAATCGATTATTTGAGCCGGTTGAACGAACGTTACGAAGCCTGGGCGCATACCTATGAAAAAGGAAAGTTATTGGTGGTCGATGTAGACCGGCTCGACTTTGTGGACAAACCCGAGGATTTAGGCATCGTGATCAACAAAATAGATGCCGAGATAAACGGTTTGTTTTAATCGAACCCCTCCACTATTTGATAAAGCCGAGCCAGCGGGCATGAAGAACGGCGTCTTCACTCTTTTCCACCAACATTATCGGCACCCCGCCAAATTGCCCCAACATTTGCTTCACCTTGATCATTTTTCGTCTGTGGGCCACACTTCGCAGGTAAATCGCCCTGACCCTCTCAGGGAATGCCTTGACCACCTCCAAATAGATTGCCGCATCGTTTTCGCCGCTGTCCCCGATCAAAATAAAGGAAAGTTCCGGATAGGTCTTCAGGATATTCACGATTTCCTTTTGTTTTTGCGGCTTTTCGGTTTTGGGTCTTCCAAAACCAAATTCCCTCCAGCTTCTCAACAGTATCGGGCCCTTAGGAAAGTTGTTCTTGACCAGGAAAAATTCGAGGTAACGATATAGGTTCCAAGGGCTATGGCTCACGTAGAATATGGGGTTCACATATTGTTCGGATTTCCCTTGGTGCAGCATTCGGTAAAACTGTGCCGCGCCTTCCAGAGGGATGCGTTTATCGGCCCTCTTAAAAAAGGTGTTGATGATCACCCGCCATTTTAGCGAGGAAACCACGCCGGTATGCAGGATGGTATCGTCTATATCGCTGATTACCCCGAAATCTGACAGGTTCGAAGGGATCAACATTTCACCATAGAAACGATTGGGAATCGATTTATCGGCAATCATCCCACTATCCGCGAAGGCTATTTCATAACGAAGCCAGCCTTCCATATCGGAAAGGCTATGTAGTTCCGATAGGGGCACATCGATGAGATAATAGCCATCAATATCGGTTTTGCCATCGACCTTACGGCCATCTGCCAGGGTTATGGTAAGCGGGGTATTGCGTATTTC
>JBATHI010000072.1:0-2208 GCA_049666645.1 Flavobacteriaceae bacterium
GCGTCAAATTTTAGAAAACAGAAATGAGTCCGATACTGATAAAGACCATACAATTTTTTTTAAGTCTTTCGATATTGATCGTGTTGCACGAGCTCGGTCATTTTATCCCGGCCAAAATATTCAAAACAAGGGTAGAGAAATTCTACCTGTTCTTTGATGTCAAATTTTCACTGTTCAAAAAGAAAATCGGGGAAACGGTGTATGGCATTGGATGGTTGCCCCTGGGCGGTTATGTGAAGATTGCGGGGATGATCGATGAAAGCATGGATACCGAAGCCATGAAGGAACCCCCTAAGCCATGGGAATTCCGCAGCAAACCCGCATGGCAAAGATTGATCATCATGTTGGGCGGTGTCACGGTAAACTTTCTTCTCGCCGTGATCATCTATATAGGAATGGCATTTGCCTACGGGGATCAGTACATTCCGATGGACAGCCTTAAAGATGGCGTGAACGTCCTCGAAAAAGAAATCGGCGACAAGATCGGCATCCAAACGGGAGATAAAATCCTTGCCGTTGACGGAAATAAAATAGAGGACTTCAATGGTGTTTTTATGGAAATCGTGAACGGGAATACCATAACGATCGAAAGAAATGGCAACATCATCGAACAGCAGATCCCCATCGATTTTATTGCCACCTTATTGAAGGACGAGGACAAGATCCGTTTTTTGAGCCCCCGTATTCCCTTTGTGGTGGGTGAAGTTTCACCGAATTCCCAAAATAAGGATTCGGGATTGAAACCCAAGGATAAGATTGTGGAGGTTGCGGGAGAGCCCATCAAATATTTCGATGAGGCCAAACCGATCTTGGACCGTTTTAAGGGAGATAGGATAAATCTTACCGTGCTACGCGACAAGGGGTCCAGGACCCAAATTCCGGTGGTAATCAGCGATTCGGCCACCATAGGGGTCGCCCTGGGCGGTTTGAGCTATGAAGATTTGGAGGCCGACGGCATCTTAAGGTTGAACACCAAAAGCTATTCGTTTATAGAATCGATCCCCGCCGGTATCGACAAAGGGGTTACCACTTTATCGAGTTATGTAAAGCAACTCAAAAAAATCTTCAATCCTGAAACCGGCGCCTATAAGGGTGTGGGTGGTTTTGCGGCAATCGGTGGCCTTTTCCCCGATACCTGGAACTGGGCCGCCTTTTGGAATACCACCGCCTTTATTTCCATTATCCTGGCCTTTATGAACATCCTCCCCATCCCTGCCTTGGACGGGGGCCATGTGATGTTCCTGCTCTTTGAAATGGTCACCGGCCGGAAGCCCAGTGACAAGTTTTTGGAATATGCGCAAATGACCGGTTTTTTCATTTTGATCCTCCTGTTATTGTTTGCCAATGGCAATGATCTTTATAAATGGTTGTTTAAGCCTTAAAAGCCGTTTTTTATTTGGGGTAAATGAAAAATAAATTATATTTGCACCCGCTAAATACGTGCTTCGGCACTGTATTATTCCTCCTTAGCTCAGCTGGTTAGAGCATCTGACTGTTAATCAGAGGGTCCTTGGTTCGAGCCCAAGAGGAGGAGCAACAGCGACGACAAGCCACTAGAAATAGTGGCTTTTTTCGTTGGAAAAACTTGGGCGAGAAGTTTATCCCGCCCTGGCGGGGAGCCCAAGAGGGGCCCAAGCGTTAAGAAACAGTCCGGTGGACCGTTTTAGCGAAGGGGCCAGCCGGCGCGCGGGACTTTTCAGTACTACAGCTGTCTCAATACCGTTCTTCATTTTAGCGCGGGGCCGGCCGGCGCGTTGGCAATTTTAGCGCAGGGCAAAGCAAGCGCGTTGGCCACAGCGACGACAAGCCCCCAGCAATAGTGGCTTTTGTCGTTGTGATCGACTTCAATGTGGATAAGGAAACGTGGTAATATTCCGTAAAAAACCCTGGATGATCCAGGGTCTTTGTCGTTCGCTAAATATTTTCTAAACACACTAACAATGTGGGCTGGCCATCGCGCTCACAGCACAGGCGTCAACACGATATTTCGATAGGCTACCATGCCATGATCGCCTTGCAAGTAAATAGGCCCCGGTGCAAATACATCGGAACTGATCGCCCCGCCGGTGGGGCCATCCACTGCCTGGTTGTCCACAATCTTTTTTCCGTTGAAGATGACGGTTATATGGCGGTCTACCAAGGTGATGTCGAGACTCTGCCATTCACCGGCCGGCTTTTCGGCGGCCTCGCTTGGGGTAATCCGGCTAT
>JBATHI010000073.1:0-2338 GCA_049666645.1 Flavobacteriaceae bacterium
TAAAGATTCGGCCTTCGTTGATAAGTCAGATAGGTAAAGGAATACTTATGGCGTTCATCGGCCTTATGATGTGACTTTGCCACCAGTTCCCATTTCTTTTCATCGATCACTGGGAAAAAAGTATCGGCTTCCGGAAAATCATGGTGTATTCTGGTCAGCTCAATGGTATCGGCAAGCGGTTCGGCTTGGCGGTATATTTCTCCTCCTCCGATGATGTAGGCCAAGGGTTCATTTTCGACCAGTTTTAGGGCGGCATCCAATCCGTGGACCACCACACAATTTTCGAGGGGCACTTTGTAAGCATGGTCCCTGGTGATGATGATGTGTTTGCGGTTGGGCAGGGGCTTTGGAAAACTTTCGAACGTCTTCCTCCCCATGATGATCGGGTGTCCAGTGGTCAAGGTTTTGAAGCGCTTGAAATCATCGGGGAGATGCCACAGCAGGTCGTTGTCCTTGCCAAGGGCATTTTTTTCGCCGGCCGCTGCAATCATTGTAATGCTCACCCCTCTTTTTTTTTATTGATGTTCGATAGGGGAAAATCGGTCTCTATCTCTTTCTGCAATTCCGCTATCCGTTTTTTTTGCTTGGCCACCAATTTTTCGCGCTGGGCACGTTCCCAATCCAGCCCGACGAATCGTTCTACCATAAAGACATTCACGAAGTGGATTGCGAACAGGAAAGCCCATAGTGTTATGGCCCAGATGAACCAATCGTATTCTTGGCCGTACTTCAATATCTTATTGATCAGTACCAAAAAAACACTGCCGATCAAAAAAAGCACAAAATGGGTGTAGAGCCTTTTTTTCTGTTTGACCCTCCTCTGGGAATTTTCTAGGAGTTCATGCTGCTCAAGATCGAGCCGTGGCGTATTTTTTCGATTGGAAAACATCCTATTGGTTATCTTTAAAGCAAAGATAAAGCAATTGCCAAACATGAATAAAAACCTATGGAAAACATCAGGAAACTATTTCCGGTCCTAAGCCAGAATATCTACACGGATACGGCCACTGCAGGGTTGCTCAGCGAAGATTTGATGGAATGGCGACAGGAACATGATATCGATTATCTCATTGGGGGAAGCAAGATGAAAATAAAGGCCATGCAGGAACAAATCCCGGAGGTCCGCAAAACCGTTGCGCGTTTTTTTGGATGCAGAAACGAAAACGTGGCCTTGGTGCCCAACTTTTCGATAGGGATGAACATGTTGTTGGAAGGCCTTGACAAACGCCAACGGGTACTCCTCTTGGAAAACGATTATCCGTCCATGAACTGGCCTTTCGAGAGCCGTGGTTTTCCGATTTCCTATGCAAAGATCGATGCCGCACTGGAACAGCACATTTGGGACAGGATAAAATCAGACTCAATCAACGTACTGGCATTAAGTGTGGTACAATGGTTGAACGGGATCCGAATCGATTTGGATTTTTTGCGTCAGCTCAAAAAAGATTTTCCCGATTTGATCATCATTGCCGACGGCACCCAGTTTTGTGGGACCACCAATTTTGATTTTGAGGATTCTGGAATCGACATATTGGGCGGTAGTGGCTATAAATGGCTGCTGGCGGGCTACGGCAATGGTTTTATGTTGTTCAAGGAGGATATTATGGAGCGCTTTTCATTGAAAACGACAGGCTTCAATGCGGCCAATGCCGATATGTCCAAAAAAAATGAAATCAGGTTTTCGAAGCACTTTGAGCCCGGGCATCTCGACACCCTAAATTTTGGCAGCCTTAAATTTTCCCTTGAATTTCTCGAGACATTGGGCAAGGACATGGTCGAAGCACAGTTGCGGAAACTGTCCGACCATGCGAAAAAGGCATTCACCACTTTGGACTTGTTGGATATTGACGTGACAGGCAGGCAACGGCACAGTACAATTTTCAACATTGCGGGAGATGATGCCACCTTCCAAAAATTGAGCTCGAACGGGGTGATCTGTGCGCAGCGGGGAAGGGGAATTCGCCTAAGTTTTCACTGTTACAACACCGAAAACGACGTGGATAAAGTTGTAAGAATCTTAAAAACAGGGCAATAGCGTTTATTCAATTGTGAAATTCACAAACCTATTTTTGTTGAACCCTGTTAAAAGTTACCAAAATATTAATAATTTGATAAAACTGATATGAATCATTGTGAATGGGATATTTATTGTAGTAATTTTGCGCTGAATTTAAAAATAAAATATCATGGCAATCGCTAAACAATATCTAAAGTCAAAACCAGTATGTAAGGTTACCTTTACAGTACCTGCAGAAGAAGCAAAAAAAGTAGCCGTTGTGGGAGACTTCAACAATTGGAACCCTAAAGGCAGCTTGCTTAAGAAACTTAAAAATGGCAA
>JBATHI010000074.1:0-2224 GCA_049666645.1 Flavobacteriaceae bacterium
CCATCAAACATTACATGATCATCTCCTATGCCAGGGACACCACTTATTTGGATACCACGCTTACCATCCAAAAAGAATACAAGTACAATTATTTAAGGAAGGACGATTTTGAATTGATGCCCTTTGCCAATGTGGGCCAGCCCTACAATAAATTAGGCGTCGATTTCGAGCGAAAAGACCTATATCCGATGCTTGGGGCAAGAGCGAAACATTACAACTATATGGAGGTGTGGGATATCGATTATTACAATGTCCCCACCCCGATGACCGATCTTTTTTTCAAGACCACCTTCGAACAGGGCCAACTGCTCGATGCCAACCTTACGTTCAACACCTCTAGGCGCCTCAATTTTTCCATCGCCTATAAGGGTTTCCGATCATTGGGGAAATACAGCGATGATCAGGCGGCATCCGGCAATTTCCGAACCACGGCCAATTATGAGACCAAGAACAGAAGGTACCAGTTAAGGACGCATATCGCAGCACAGGAAATCGAAACCGAGGAAAATGGCGGACTTGCGTTGAAGGAACTCCAATTCGAATCGGGAGAAGCGGAATTTACCGATCGTTCGAGGATCGACGTCAGGTTTTCCGATGCCAACAACAGGATTCTGGGCAAGCGCTATTTTTGGCAGCAGCAATACAAATTGTTGAAAAAGGATTCCGACTCCACCCGTATCGAGAAAACCTCGTTGGCCATTGGCCACCAATTCAATTATGAGACCAAGTATTATCAATTCACACAAACGGCCCAGAACGATTATTTCGGTCCGGGCATTGTGGCCGCCATCGATGATAAGGCCAGGTTAAAGACCATGTACAACCAGTTTAGCCTCGAGTTCTATAATTCGGTCCTGGGCAGGTTACAGGGCAATGTGAACCTATATAACTATAATTATTTTTTCAACAGCCTTTTGGTAACCGATGCGGGGACCATCCCAAACCAGTTGAAGGGGGAAGAGATCTCGGTGGGTGCCGACTACAGCAAAAGGATCAAGGGATTTGATGTCAAAGGTTCCTTCAAATATACCCTTGCCGGAGAATTGACGGGAAACATTCTGGATGCCTCGGCAGGTTATCAGATCAATGAGGGCAATATGCTTCGGGTGGCCCTGCATTCTTCTTCCCGGATGCCCAATTTTAATTTCTTGCTCTACCAGAGCGACTATCTTAATTACAACTGGGACAATATTGAAGCATTCAAAAAACAAAGGGTGTACAGCCTTGCACTCAGTTTGGATTCCAAATTATTGGGAAGCCTGACAGCGAAGTTTTCTACCTTGGACAACTACACCTATTTTGCGCCCGATACCGCCCGGGCCACCCAAGAGCAGCTTGACGCAGGATTGGAGAATGCCTATTTGAAACCTTTTCAGGAAGCCAACGGGCTCAGCTATGTGAAGCTGAACTACAATAAGGAATTTAAGGTGGGACAATTCGCCCTCAACAATACGGTGATGTATCAGCAAGTGGCCCAGACCAATGCGGTGCTCAACGTACCCCAGCTCGTCACCAGAAATACCCTTTATTATTCCTCCGATGTTTTTAAGAAGGCCATGTTCCTTCAGACCGGGATTACCTTCAAATATTTCACGACCTACAACATGGATGCCTATAATCCTGTGCTCGGGGAGTTTTATGTACAGAACAAGGAAAAGTTGGGCGCCTATCCTTTGCTCGATTTTTTCATCAATGCCAGGGTACAACAGACCCGAATTTATTTTAAGGCTGAACATTTCAATTCCTCTTTTGGAAAGAACAATTTTTATGCTGCCCCCAGTTACCCTTATCGCGACTTTGTGATCCGTTTCGGCCTGGTATGGAATTTCTTTTCGTAGGCTTGTGCCGGGGCTATGGTAAAGATGCCCTTGCGAAGTGAATTTGCCTCTTTTTTATAGCAATCCCTTGATGATCAAGACCGTTGGCGGTCGGATTCGTTGGATCAGTTCCGCTTGCGATAGGTCTGGTTTTGCCCATTACAGTAGCCATTTATAAATTTCTTTTATTTTTTTTCGCTCGTGAAGGATTGAACTACAGGGTTTTAAACCTATTTTTAAAATCCTTTCCAAAAAAAACGAGGCAAGTATTGTGTAAGCGAAAAAACCCTCTTATATTTGCACCCGCTTTGGGATTGGGGGAGCATGATGAAGGAGATGGTGCTGAGTGGTTTTCCCTTTATTTTCTGGGTGCCGGGGCCTTTTTTGGTCCCGAAACAAAAGTTCAT
>JBATHI010000075.1:0-6490 GCA_049666645.1 Flavobacteriaceae bacterium
GTTCAGATAACAAACAAAACGGAACTCGACGCCCATTTGAACAGTTGGGAAAAAAATACAGCGGGGCATCCCATCGGGTATATCTTAACCTTGGAAGGAGCCGATAGCATCATTGATATGGGCTATCTTGAAAAAGCCTACCAATCAGGGCTAAGGGCCATTGGCCCGGCACATTATGGCCCGGGCACCTATGCCCATGGCACCAATTCGATTGGCGGAATAGGCGCAAAAGGAAAGGAACTCTTAAAGGTAATAGAACGGTTGAACCTCATCCTCGATGCCACCCATTTATGCGACCAGAGTTTTTGGGAAACCCTATCGGTATATCATGGGCCCGTATGGGCGAGTCATAACAATTGTCGGGCATTGGTTGATCACAACCGGCAATTTTCCGACGCCCAGATCATGGAGTTGATCGCCAGAAAAGCGGTCATCGGCATGGCACTTGATGCCTGGATGATGGTGCCGAACTGGGAACGCGGCAAGTCAACCCCCCGGGGAATGGGGCTCACCTTGGAAAAAATGGTCGACCATATCGACCACATCTGTCAATTGGCGGGAAATGCAAAGCATGTTGGGATAGGCACCGACCTCGACGGCGGCTTTGGAACCGAACAATGTCCTTCTGATATCGATACCATTGCCGATCTTCAGAAGTTGCCATCCCTCTTGGCCAAAAGGGGTTATTCTCAAGAAGATATCCAAGGAATCCTTCACTTGAACTTTATAGGATTTCTCCGAAAGGCCTGGTCCTAGCCGACATTTCCACGAAAGGACTGCTACGTTTAATCGATTTTAACTTCCATTTAAGTAGCCATGGCAGGGTATTTGTTATTTTTACCCCTGTTTAGCGATTATTTTACAAGATGCGAATACTATTCACATTGCTATTTTTGGCTGCGCTGCCCCTCATGGGTCGGTCGCAGACCGATATTCCTACCCAAAAACCACTAAAGGTGGAGGCGGCCAACAAACTCGATGATACTGGGAAGGAAAGCAAGGGCACCTCATTGCGCATCCCTTCGGTGCTGGACAACAATCCGGAAATCGATTTGGCCCAACCGACGGGTCGCAAGCCCGTAAAAATGCTTCCCGATAAAGAATTGGTACAGGCGGGCACCGGGATGAAAATCGACCCCAAAGTGGGTCCCCGTGAGAATAACAAAGAAGGTTCTTCCTCCTTTTTTGGAAACATGTATCTCGGCGACATCAAAAGCAACGGCAGCTTTGTGGGTATCGTTTGTAGGGACCACGAATATGTTGACGGGGACCGGGTAAAGATTTACCTCAATGATCGTGTTGTTGACCCCAATGTGTTGTTGACCGGAAGCTTTAAAGGCGTTAATGTTGACCTCGATAAAGGTTTTAACCGGCTCGATTTTGAAGCCTTGAACGAAGGGTCTTCTTCCCCGAATACCGCCCAAGTGGATGTGTACGATGACCAGGGGCAGTTGATCTACTCGAACAAATGGCTCTTATCGGCCGGCTCCAAGGCGACCTTGATCATTACCAAAGATTGATCCGGCACTGATACGATTGGCTTTATTCACTCCTCTTTCCAGACTATCATATCTTTCTTTTTTGAACCAAATCGAATATGAATTTGCGAGAATATCCATGTCATTACCCTGATCTATGGAAGCATGAAGTTTATATTTTGATATCTTTGGCCCTGCATTAAAGTCCATCGCATGGGTAAGAAAAACTATAAGGTTGCCGTACTGCAACTCCATCTCAACAATACTTCCAAGGAAAACAGGGCCAAATGCCTTTCCTGGATCAAAAAGGCCGCTGCCCAAGGCGCCGAGGTCGTTTGCCTGCCCGAACTTTATAGCAGCCATTATTTCTGCCAAAGCGAAGATGTGGCCAATTTTAAACTCGCTGAACCACTCGGGGACATTTCGTTCACGGCTTTCAGTGCGCTTGCCAAGGAATTGAACATTGCCATTATCGTACCGTTTTTCGAAAAAAGAATGTCGGGCATCTATCATAATAGTGCCTATATTATCGATTCGGATGGCACCCAGGCCGGATTGTACCGAAAGATGCACATCCCCGACGACCCGCACTTTTATGAAAAATTCTATTTCACGCCAGGAGATCTGGGGTTTCAATCGGTGAAAACCAAAAAAGGTAATTTGGGCACCTTGATCTGCTGGGACCAATGGTATCCCGAAGCCGCCAGGCTGACCGCCATGAAAGGTGCCGAGATCCTTTTTTACCCCACGGCCATAGGCTGGCACCCCTCCGAGAAGGAGAAATACGGGGAAAACCAATACGGGGCCTGGATGAACGTGATGCGCGGCCATGCCGTGGCCAATGGTATTTTTGTCGCCGCCGCCAACCGTATCGGTCTGGAAAAATACCTGCCTGGTACCGACGGAATCGAGTTTTGGGGCAAGTCTTTCATTTGCGGCCCTCAAGGGGAAATACTTGCCATGGCTTCCCATGACAAAGAAGAAATACTGATCGCGGAGGTGGATCTTGAACACCAAGAAAATGTAAGGCAAAACTGGCCGTTTTTTAGGGACAGGAGAATCGACGCCTTCCATGAAATTACCAAAAGGGCTTTATAAAATATTTATGGCAACGAGAAGATTTCCCGCAGAATGGGAGAACCAAGAGGGCATTTTACTGTGCTTTCCCCATAATGGCAACGACTGGCCCGGAAAATATCAGACCATACAATGGGCCTTTGTCGAGTTCATCAAAAAGGTAGCGGAAACGGAAAAAGTATTTTTGGTCGTCGCCGATGCCAATCTAAAGGAAAGGGTGCACGGCATGTTGGTTACCGCCTCGGTCAAGGTGGGCCATGTGTATTACCTCCTGCAGAAGACCAACCGAAGCTGGATGCGCGACTCCGGACCCATCATCGTAAAAAATGGCGGCAAAAGGGAGGCCTTGAACTTTAATTTCAACGGATGGGCCAAGTACCCCAACTGGAGATTGGATCGTTATGTTCCGGAAAAGGTGGCAAAACATTTAAAACTGCCACTCACCCAGGTCGTTCATAAGGGAAAAAAGGTCGTCCTGGAAGGTGGGGCTTTGGAGGTCAATGGAAATGGCACTTTGATCACTTCCGAGGAATGTTTGCTCCATCCAAGCATTCAGGTCAGAAATCCAGGCTTCACCAAGCAAGACTATGAGAGCGTTTTCGAGGAGTACCTTGGCATTACCAACACCATTTGGTTGGGCGACGGCATCGTCGGCGATGATACCCATGGCCATATCGATGACCTTTGCCGTTTCGTAGCTCCCGATACCGTGGTCACCGTTGTGGAAAATGATCCAAAAGATAAGAACCATGCGCCCCTTCAAGACAATCTAAAACGGCTGCAAAATGCCGTTTTGGAAGATGGAAGTCCTTTGAAGATCGTAACCCTGCCCATGCCTAAAAAAATCATGTTCGATGGGGTTCGATTACCGGCGAGCTATGCCAATTTCCTGATCCTGAACCAAACGGTATTGGTGCCCACCTTCAACGATGAACAGGATAGAAATGCCTTGAACATTCTGGCCGGATGTTTTCCTGAAAGAACGGTGATCGGAATCGGTGCCATCGACCTCATATGGGGCTTCGGAACCCTTCATTGCCTCAGCCAACAAATTCCGAGGTAACAAACTTCCGTTGGCCAGGGTAAACCACGATCATTTCTATGGACTATTTTCGCTTACCGGGCCGATACGTTTCTTTCGCCCGTTTTAGGACATCCTCCTTATAATAGGCGACATCCTTAAATTCAACATTGGCATAACGCGCGGCCTGATCATCGAAATGCGGGGATTCGGGATCACCGCTTTGCCCTCCTGCCAGAATGCTCTTTGCACGCACTTTGTCCCCGAACTCGACCACCGCTACGAAGCTATTGCCACGGGTACCATAGATTTTTTTGGTGTTGTTGTTGTACCGCGCCCCATAGGCGGCAAGGGCGCCCCAACGGCCCGAAGCAAATCCGATGGGAATGCTAGGTCGATCGTCATCAAAGGCCTGTACGATATCGGCGTTCAACCTTTGGTATCGGTTCACCTCGCCCCAAGGCAAGTTCCAGCGGCCAAAATCGTCATTCAAAGCTGTGATGACCTTATTGAAAATGAGCAATCGCTCTGCTTTTGGGGACTTGGTTCCGAAGTAAACCATCAACTCCATATCATCCAAATCATCCTCGATATTGCCCAATTGACCATAAAGGGTGCCGTAATAATGGGCCAAGGTCATTGCCACCGACTCTTTTGAAGTCTTATAATCCCATTTGCGCAACACATCGATGGGGTCCTTCAATTTTGGATCTTTGGGCGTTGAGGTATCGTAGGCCTCCACCAATCCGGGAATCAAAGCATTAAAGGCGGGCAAATAGGGGTCATGGGCCAAAGCGATCAAACTGTCGAGGGTAAAGCCATTTTTATTCTTGAGCAATGCTATCGCGTGGATGCCCCTAAAATTTTCGCGGTCAACAGACATATAATCGGGATAATTTTCCTTTTTGGGACTGAACTCCAGCGCTGCCGTATATGGGGTTGAGTTGCAGTTTTGGATCCAACCATTTTCAGGATTGAGCAAAAGTATGTTTTCATCGACCGAATGAAGGCCTTGCCAGTCGGTCTTGGGATTACTGCCATCCACAGGTTTGGAAAAATCAAAACTGTCATCGCGTTTGGGAATAAAATTCCCATGGAAATAAGCGATGTTCCCACCGGCATCGGCATAAACGGTATTGTTGCTGGAGTTCGTCCTGAGGTCCATCATCTTCCTGAAACCTTCATATCCGTTCTTTTTGGTGCGTATATAGGACTGTTCCAGGGCTGTTACCGGCTCCCACATCATTGCGGTCGCGGTCCATTGTCCCTCCTCCATATGGGTGATCGGCCCGTGATGTGTTCGATAGATAGGGAACACCTTTTCTTGAAACGCGTCGCCAATCTTAAATTTAAGAGCAATTTCCTCAGTCTCCAAAGGGCGAAGTTCTTCGCCAAATTGATAGTGCAGTTTTCCGTCTACATTGACAATCGTCTCCTTGTATTCATCCAAAACGTCGGTGTAGGTGGAGGTGTGCATCCATCCCGTTTTTTCATTGAAGCCCTGATAAATGAAGAACTGGCCCCAGGTTACGGCGCCATAGGCATTTAATCCTTCTTCGCTCACGGCATGCACTTCGCCCCTGAAATAAAATGAAGTATGCGGGTTGATCAACAGCATGGCCTTCCCCGATTGGGTCAGCTTGCCAGAAATGGCTATTCCGTTGGATCCCTGGGGTTCGACGGGTTGTTTCTTTTCTTTGTTCTGAAGTTGGGCAGCTTCCGGGATTTCCATTCCGCCTTCGTAAAAGGCCTGTAACTTCTCTGTGGAAACTCGCTCGATATCACCCCCGATAGACCCTTCACTGAAGTACATCGGCATCCATGGTTCAAAATGGGTGAGGAGTTTGGGCTTCACTTCCGGATGGGTGTACAAATAATAGTTGATCCCGTCTGCGAAAGCATCGCAGAGCGCTTTCAACCAATCGGGGCTTTTGGCATAATTTTCCTTCGCTTGGGCCTCGGTCATGAACAGCTTTGCACGTAGATCGCTATAAAGGGCTTTTTCGCCCTCCACTTCGGCAAGACGTCCGGTCGCCCAAATATAATTTTGTTCCACCCTGTTGAAATCATCCTCGCATTGGGCATACAACAACCCGAACACGGCATCGGCATCGGTCTGCCCATAAATATGGGGCACCCCGAAATCATCGCGGATGATGGTCACATTTTCGGCTTGCGATTGCCAACGGGCCACCTCGGGTTCCGTCTTATATTGGGGCATACAGGATGCAGCGACCAGCAACAGCAGTAAGACAGCATTTCTCATAAAAACAAATTTTAAATATCTTAAAACTTTAAGTGGGTCCAAGCCCTTCCTTGAAACGACAATAGGGCCCTATATCGATTGTAAGGATTTTAAGCCTTTTTCAAGAATTGGGTTTTCAACACCACCTGGGCCTTGCCTATTCGGCATTCGACTTCCTGTGGGTTTCCGGTGAGCCTGATGTTTCGAATGGCTTCCCCACGCTTCAAGGTTTTCGACATGCCCTTAACTTTTAGATCCTTGGTCAGATGTACCTAATCCCCGTCTTCCAATAGGTTGCCATTGCTATCTTTTGCTTCCATTTTGGTGTTGGTTTTCTTTGGTGAAATTAATGGTCCTGTATTCGAAATACTAATTTTTGATAAAAAAATACAGCGGCGTGGATACACAAAAAAGGATCGTTGATTTTAGAGTAACTTTGCGCTTTCCTAAAACGAGAACATGGCAGAGAAAAAAGTGAGTATCCTTACCGCATTTAAGACCATTATTTGGCCAAGGCGCAACCTTGTGTTTGTTGGATTGTTATTGATCGTGATCAGCAATGCAGCCAGTTTTGTAGGGCCCATATCGTTGAAGTATTTCATGGACGACGTGATTCCCAATAAAAATGTGGACATGTTGAAAATATTGGTTTTGGTGGTGGCCCTATCT
>JBATHI010000076.1:0-2982 GCA_049666645.1 Flavobacteriaceae bacterium
TTGAACTTGCCGTAATCCGGACTGGTCTTCCACTTGTCCGAATTTTTTTGGGCGTACCAGGCCTCGGTCCAAGGAACAAAAGATAGTACTTTTTTTCCGTTGAGCCAGTGTTCCACCATTTCCGGGGTAAAAACGATCCGGGTATTGTTCCACTCCCCTACGGGATGCAGGATCTTGCCGGGATCGGGGGGGTGCATGGCGTAGTCTGCCCCGGTCTGCTGCAGGGGCTTCAGCTCTTCCGGTTTATCGGTATAGCCCAGGCTCAGGTTGTATTCGGTAAGGTCGTGGATGCGCGCATAGTTCTCATCGTCGATCAACTGGTACTCGGGGGCCACCACGGGGGGGCCGTCGTAGCCTTCCCGCACATGGTAAAAAATGCCGCTGTTCCCCCCTTCGGGCAGTTTCCAATCGAGGGAGAGTTCGAAATTATCGAACATCTCGGCCCCGTAGATGATGTCCTTGCCCCCGGTATAGTTCTGCTCCAGGCCCAGGGCCGTATCGAAGGTAAGGGTGCTGTCCTTGATGGTCCAGCCTGGGGGCAGTTCTTCCCCGTTATAGGCCCGCCATCCGGCGGTGCTGCTGCCGTCGAAAAGGGTTATCCAATCGTCTTGGGCCGCTGCCGCCGCTTCGGGTGGGGCTGAGACTTGGTCTTTTTTCGGTTCGCTCTTACAGGAGAACAACAGGGCGATAAGCCCCAGGGAAAGGGTGGTTTTTAGCATGCTGTGCGCTTTTTAGGTTTTGATCGCAGGGTTGCGAAGCCCTAAAAATAAGAAATCCATTAGAAACCATGTATAGGTTTTTATTGGATTTGGGATTTGGGGGCCCAGTTGGGCGGGTTCGCCGGTCTCGACTCCGCTCGACCTGACAAGGCCTCAATGTTAGTATTAAAATTCTATTGGAAACTATTCCCCTCCTGGGAGGGGCCAGGGGTGGGATTGGATTGGTTCTTTTGCCAAAAAAGACCATTTTAGGGCATTCTTTTTCTGTAGTGTAGTGAGTAAGGGCGTTCAGCACGCGAAAAGCCTTGGACCGCGTTCAGCCCGTGCGAGCGGTTCCCTTAAGCGCAAGCGAATGGGAAACACCGAATGAAAAAGTGTCCTTATTGCGCCTCTTTTTGGACAAGCAAAAAGAGGCAAGAGAAATATTTTTATGTTACTTTCTTTTTTTCATCGCCAAAAAAAGAAACAAAAAACGCTAGGCTGATTTTTCTTTTCTTGAAATCTTCGGGCTTTCCACGGCCGCACCATCCAGGCCGCTTCCGATGCTCGGAATGCTCTATGGTTGGCTTCCCCAAACACAGGTGAAAATCCCTTGATTTCTGGCAAAAAGAAAAATAGGCCGGCTCTTTCCCCAAAATGGTCATTGGGGAGTTATCTTTTTCTGTAGTGTAGCGATCAGGGGCGTAAAGAACGCGGGAAACCCTGGACCGCGTTCAGCCCGTGCGAGCGGTTCCCATGAGCACCAGCGAATGGGAAACACCTAATCAAAAAGTGTCCTTTTTGCACCTCTTTTTGGACAGGCAAAAAGAGGCAGAAGGAAAAAATAATTCTCAAAGATCTTTTCTTTTTTTCATCGCCAAAATAAGAAGCAAAAAGCCATTGGGACGATACGATACTCTGGAATTTGGTGCTTGTACTTTGCGATTTAGCTAATTCAATCTCCTGCCTTATCTTTGGCCCTTAAACTTAGCCTATGGCTTCAGGATTTTTTGCCGTTTTGGATGATGTTGCCACGCTATTGGACGATGTGGCCACCATGGGGAAGGTCGCGACCAAGAAAACAGCGGGCATTCTGGGCGATGACTTGGCCGTGAATGCGGAAAAAGCCTCCGGGTTTGTGTCCAAACGTGAACTCCCCGTGATTTGGGCCATTACCAAAGGGTCGCTGCTCAATAAGATCATGATCCTCCCCATCGCCTTTTTGCTGAGCGCATTTTTGCCCTTGGCGGTAACGGTGATCCTGCTGCTGGGGGGGCTTTATCTCGCCTATGAAGGGGCCGAAAAAATTTACGAATTCTTTGTGCCGCATGCACACGCTCCCATTCCAGCAGATTTTAAGGTCCCGCATAAAAGTGACATCCTCGCCCTCGAAAAAACAAAGATCAAGTCGGCCATCCTCACCGATTTTATCCTGTCGATCGAAATTGTGATCATTGCCCTGGGCACCGTGATCAACGAACCCTTGCTCAATCAAATTTTGGTGGTATCGTTCATAGCGCTGGTCGCCACCGTAGGGGTGTACGGCCTTGTGGCGCTTATCGTTCGAATGGACGAGTTCGGCGCCCGATTGATCGATATGAACGGGGAGGAACACAGCATTTCTGATAAGATCGGGCGGTTTTTTGTGAATGCCCTGCCATGGGTGATCAAAGCCCTTTCCGTGATCGGCACCATCGCCTTGTTGCTGGTTTCAGGTGGCATCTTTGTGCACAATCTTTCTTTCCTCCACCAACTCTTCCCTTCCGTTCCGGGTCTGATCGTCGAATTTGTTGTGGGGCTCCTGGTAGGATTTCTGGTGCTGTTGCTGGTAAAAGGGGGAAAGAAGATTTTTGGGAGGAAATAAGGGACTAGGGATGAAGTACGAGGGCCGAGTGACGAGGTTGGAAGTCAAGCCCGGAGGTTTTCAGAAATAGTGGCTCTGTCCCGATACTTTTAGGGGTCTTTTCCAAATACAATGTCACCTCGAGCGGAGTCGAGAGGCGACATTTCTCAAATTCTGTAATTAAAATCGAGTATATATTTTGTTATATCCAGCATTACCGAGTTCTAGATACATGTTCAACGAAGGTACCATGCGAGGCAAAACGGGATATGATGGTTGCCAGCTATGCCGGTCTCGACTCCGCTCGACCTGACAAGGCCTCAATGCTAGTATTAAAATTCCATTGGAACCTCCTCCCCTCCCAGGAGGGGCCAGGGGTGGGTTTGGATCGGATCTTTTGTCCAAATAGAAGAATAGTAATTCTCAAAGTTTTTTCTTTTT
>JBATHI010000077.1:0-1611 GCA_049666645.1 Flavobacteriaceae bacterium
CCCGTATACAGGGCCAAGATCGCCATTGGCATCGGCCCATTCATTCCATATGCGTACCCCGTTTTCCTGTAGGTAAGCAATATTGGTATCGCCTTTTAAGAACCATAACAGCTCATATACGATCGATTTCAAGTGTAATTTTTTGGTCGTGACCATTGGAAAACCCTTGGCCAAGTCGAAGCGCATTTGATACCCAAAAACACTTTTGGTACCCGTTCCGGTACGATCGTCTTTTTGTGTACCGTGCTCCAGAGCGTGCTTCAATAAATCGTGGTATTGTTTCATAAACCGGAAAAATGCTGCTTATGCGCAGTTGTTTGAATTTGTGAATAATTGGCTACAGCAGTTTGAACTGGAAACGAAAATAGGGAAAGATGAAAACAAATTGAAAGTTGCATTCTTCATTTTATTCAAAAATTATCAACGGTGGGCGAATGGCTTTTCAAAATGGGCCGGCCCAGCTCAACCCAAAATCATACCGGCTATGGTGGCAGAGAGCAACGAAGCCAAAGACCCGCCCAAAACGGCCTTCATGCCAAATTCCGAAAGGGTCTTCCTTTGTCCCGGGGCAAGTGATCCTATGCCTCCGATCTGTATTCCGATGGAGGCGAAGTTGGCAAAACCACAAAGCATATAGGTAGCCATGATCACCGATTTGTTGAACGTTAAATGTATCGGACTCGAAATTTCCTTTAAGGTGGCGAGCTGGGTGTAGCCCACGAATTCGCTGGAAGCCAGTTTAATGCCCAATAATTGTCCCATAAGCACTATGTCTTCGGCAGCGACCCCTATCAACCACATCAAAGGGGCAAACAAGGTGCCCAGCAAGGCCTCCAATGACAATTTATCATAAACGGAGTGTTCGGCGATCCATCCATTGAGGGAAGTCACTTCCCCCAACCAGCCAAAAATTCCATTGAGCATCGCGATAAAGGCAACGAAAACCAACAACATGGCCCCGACGTTTACGGCCAATTTAAGGCCCTCCGTCGTTCCGTTCGAAATGGCGTCCAAAAGATTGCTGCCAATTTTCTCGTGGGAAACCTGTACATCGGTATCGATGGTCTCGGTTTGTGGATATAGCATTTTCGAAATGATAATGGCACCAGGTGCGGCCATGACCGAGGCGGCAATCAGGTGGCGGGCAAATTCCAACCGCAATTGCTCGTCGTTGCCGCCCAAAAAGCCGATATATGCGGCCAGAACTCCGCCGGCAACGGTAGACATTCCCCCGATCATGACCAGGAGTATTTCCGACTTGCTCATTTTCTCTAGGTAGGCCTTGATCATTAAGGGGGCCTCCGTTTGGCCCAGAAAGATATTGCCGGCCACCGAAAGGCTCTCGGCTCCCGAAATGCCCAATGACTTGGTCAGTAACCATGCCAGGCCCCTGACCACTTTTTGGATGACTCCCAGGTAAAAAAGCACTGAGGTCAAAGCAGAAAAGAAAATGATGGTCGGAAGGATTTGAAAGGCAAAAATGTAGCCGATATTGGGATTGTCAAGATTCAATAAATTCCCCAATAGGAAATCGCTGCCGGCCAGGGTGAAGTTTAAAATTTCATTGAATATCTTTCCGAGGAAAGTAAAGATCTGTCGAATAAAGGGAAC
>JBATHI010000078.1:0-8461 GCA_049666645.1 Flavobacteriaceae bacterium
CTTCCTACTTCAACAAAAGCCATGAGTACGGCAAGACCCGGGTCATGGTGAAAAAGATAAAACATATCAAGCATATTGTGGTCCCGACAGAGTCTGACGCGCTTTTGTTGGAAAACAATTTGATCAAAAAGTATAGGCCAAGGTATAACGTTCTGCTGAAGGATGACAAATCCTATCCCTGGATCTGCATCAAAAAGGAGCGTTTCCCGAGAATTTTCCCTACCCGAAAGTTGATCAAGGATGGCTCGGAATACTTCGGGCCTTATACCAGCATGAAAACTGTGCGTATTTTGCTCGATCTGGTGAAGAGCGTTTATCCCTTAAGAACCTGCAACTATGACCTGTCTCACGAAAAGATATCCGCAGGAAAATACAAGGCCTGTCTTGAGTTCCATTTGGGGAACTGCAAGGCACCGTGCGAGGGGCTTCAAAATGCGGAAGAATACCATCGGCAAATAGAGGATATAAGGGAAATCATCAAAGGCAACTTTAAAACCTCCTTGCAATATTTCAAGCATCAGATGAAGACCCTTGCCGAGCAGACCAGGTTCGAAGAGGCACAGCGCATCAAGGACAAGATCATGGTACTCGAGAATTATCAGGTGAAATCGACCATAGTGAACCCGAAAATCAACAATGTCGACGTTTTTACCATCATTTCCGACGAGGCCTATGCCTATGTCAATTTTTTGCAATTGTCGCATGGGTCGATCTTCCGTTCCCATACCTTGGAAATCAAAAAAAAATTGGATGAACCGGACGAGGATCTCCTGCAGTTGGCCATTGTCGAAATCAGGCAAAGGTTTGAGTCGCAATCGAAGGAGCTGTACCTTCCTTTCGCTGTAGAGGTCGGGCCTAATGTAAAGGTCACCGTGCCGCAGTTGGGCGACAAAAAGAAAATCATGGAATTCAGCGAGCGCAACGCGAAATTCTTTAGGCAAGAGAAATTCAAGCAGATCAAGATCATCGACCCGGATAGGCACGCCAATCGTATCATGGCCCAGATGAAGTCAGATTTAAGGCTAACTTCATTGCCGATCCATATCGAGTGCTTCGACAACAGCAATATTCAGGGAAGCCAGCCCGTGGCTGCCTGTGTGGTCTTCAAAGACGGCAGGCCCTCCAAAAAAGACTACCGCCACTTCAATATCAAAACAGTGGAAGGGCCAGACGATTTCGCGTCCATGGAGGAAGTCGTATACCGAAGGTACAAGCGATTATCGGAAGAAGGGGAACCGCTTCCACAGCTGATCATCATCGATGGGGGCAAGGGTCAACTGTCCTCCGCAGTGAGAAGCTTGGATCGGTTAGGGCTTCGGGGGAAAATAGCGATCATCGGCATCGCCAAGCGATTGGAAGAGATATTTTTCCCAGAAGATCCCATTCCACTTTATTTGGACAAGAAATCGGAGAGCCTCAAACTGATTCAACAACTTCGGAACGAAGCTCATCGGTTCGGGATCGGCTTTCACCGTAACAAGAGGAGCAAAGCGGCCATCAATTCCGAGTTGGAGGGTATTGAAGGCATTGGAGGGAAGACGGCACAGGAGCTCCTGAAAGACTTTAAATCGGTGAAGCGCATCAAAGAGGCCTCCTTGGAAAGTCTTGCAAAAACCGTAGGGATGGCCAAGGCCAAAAAAATTTATGAAACATTCCATCAATAATTACGACCAATAGGCCAGATGATGAAAACGCTGCTTTACTTTTTGATATGGGCCATGGCCACAGCGGCCATGGCCCAGGAAGGCGCTGATGGGGAAAGGCCTAAAATTGGGCTGGTCTTGAGCGGAGGTGGGGCGAAAGGAATGGCCCATATCGGGGCATTGAAGGTACTTGAAGAAGCGGGGGTGAAAATAGACTACATCGGCGGTACCAGCATGGGTGCTTTTGTCGGGGCCCTATACGCAGCAGGCTATACGGCCGGTCAGTTGGATTCGATCTTTCGGAATACCAATTTTGATCAACTGATTCGCGACAACTTGCCCAGGAGCGCAAAAACCTTCTATGAAAAAGAGGATTCCGATCGCTATGCCCTTACCCTTCCTTTCAAGAATTTTAGGGTATCGGTACCCCCGGCCTATTCGGGCGGGCAGAATATCTATAACGAACTGGTAAGGGTACTGTACCATGTGAAGGATATCCATGATTTCAATAAACTGCCCATCCCTTTTTTGTGCATTGCCACCAATGTGGAAACCGGCGAGCAGGTGTTATTAAATGAAGGCTACCTTCCTGAAGCCGTACTGGCGAGTGGCACCCTGCCGTCCCTTTTCGAGCCGGCGACATTGGACGGTAAAATCCTTATCGATGGTGGCGTGGTCAACAACTATCCCTTGGATGAGGTCAAAAAACTTGGAGCGGACATTATCATAGGGGTCGATGTGCAACACGGGCTTTCAGACAGGGAAGGCCTGCTATCGGCAACGGAGATCCTGCTACAGATCAATAATTTCAGAACAGCCGCCGCCATGACCGGTAAATCGAAACGTACCGACATTTACATCAAACCCAGTTTGGATCGGTATTCGGTGATCGATTTCAATAAATATGAAGAAATCGTACGGTTGGGGGAAGTTGCCGCAAGGAACCAATGGGAAGCATTGAAACTTCTTTCCAGCAGTGCCGATTCGGTGAAGGCCTCGGTAGAACAAGTGGTGCCCAAAGACAGCTTAATGATAAACCGCTTGATCATCGATGGCGATCTGGAAAACTATACCCGCGGATACATCAAAGGGAAACTAAGGTTCAACCCGGGCGAAAAGACCACCTTTAAAAAACTCGACCAGGGCATCAGCAATTTGTCGGCAACCGGCAACTTCAAAACCATACACTATAAGTTGACCAGTAACGGTCTTGGGGAAGACCTTACCCTTGTTTTGGAAGAGAATCCCAACAAGAACTTTTTAAGGCTGGGCCTCCATTACGACGATCTTTACAAAAGTGCGGCCTTGGCCAACCTCACCAAAAAGCGATTGCTCATGAAAGACGATGTGGCCTCCTTCGATTTTATTTTAGGGGACAAGATCAGATATAACCTGCAATATTATGTTGACAAGGGTACTTATTGGAGCTTTGGCCTGAACTCGAGGTACAATACCTTCGACAATGAGATCAATTTCGATCTGATACGAGACAACTTTGAGGTGCCCGGCGGCATCAGCATCAATACCATCAATATCGATGTGAACGATTTTACCAATCAATTGTACCTTCAAACGGTGTGGCGGGAAGAGTTTGCGTTTACCATCGGGGCCGAACATAAATGGTTGCGCTTGAGCACCCAAACCCTTGGGGATCTCATGGATGATAACGGTCTTCCGATCTTAAGGGCCGAGGGGGGGCGTACCCTCTTCGAAAAAAGCAACTATTACAGCACTTTCGGGCAATTGGTTTTGGACACCTATGATGATCGGTATTTCCCCACAAGGGGCCTTTTCTTCAATGGGGATTTTCATTTTTATCTGTTCTCTTCAGATTTTAACGACAATTTCAAGGAATTCTCGGTCGCGAAAGCGCGCATGGGGGGCGCCATTCCGCTCCTCAAAAACCTGTCCTTGAATTTGGAAACGGAAGGCGGTTTTAAATTGGGCATCTCCAATGTAACCTCTTTCGATTTTGTATTGGGCGGCTACGGCACCGATCTGATCAATAACTTTGTTCCGTTCTTGGGATACGATTTTCTGAGCTTGCCGGGCAATAGTTACGTGAAGGCTTATGGGCGGTTGGATCTGGAGTTCGTCAGAAAAAACCACCTCTTGTTCTCCGCTAATTTTGCAAATGTCGAGGATGATATTTTTAGGACGGGCGAATGGTTTACCGAACCTAACTATTCCGGCTACGGTTTGGGCTATGGCTGGGAATCTTTTCTCGGGCCGGTTCAGGTGATGTATTCCTGGAGCCCTGAAGCCGGCAACAATCAACTTTTCTTTAGTGTTGGCTATTGGTTTTGAAGACTTTATGAATGTTATATTTTCTTTTTTACGACCTTTGTAAGGATATGCCAATCCCAAGAATTGATATTACGCCCCACCTCAGGGCCATGCGGTAATGTAAACCAAAGCCCCATCGTTATAGGGCGTATCATATGGATTGCCCTAATTGCTATTATATAGGTTCGATGCCCGAACCGTTCCAAAATATTCAACTCGAAATAAAACCCGATCATGACAACATTAGATAATACATCACTTCACCTGCCCATTGAAAATCCGGAAGCGGAAGATTTCCTGCCTTTGCTCGGCACCGATCATGTAGAACTTTACGTGGGCAATGCCAAACAAGCAGCCCATTACTATATGTCAGCATGGGGATTTCAACCGCTGGCCTATGCCGGTCTGGAGACCGGGCTAAAAGACAAAGTATCATATGTATTACAACAGGGCAAGATACGTTTGGTGCTCACCTCGCCTTTAAAATCGGGGGGTGACATCAACAGGCATATCGATGCACATGGGGATGGCGTAAAAGCGATCGCCCTCTGGGTCGACGATGCGGCCAAAAGTTATGAAGAGACTACGAATAGGGGGGCCAAAAGTTATTTTGCGCCCAAGATATTACGGGACGAACAGGGTGAAGTGGTGCTCTCGGGAATCCATACCTACGGGGAAACCGTTCATATTTTTGTGGAACGTTCCAAATACAAAGGTGTTTTTATGCCGGGCTACAGGAAATGGGATCCTTTTTATAAGCCCAAGGATGTTGGCTTAAGATTTGTAGATCATATGGTGGGCAACGTGGGCTGGAACGAGATGAACAAATGGTGCGAGTTCTATGCCAAGGTCATGGGGTTTGCCCAGTTGGTCTCATTTGACGATAAGGACATTTCCACCGAATATACCGCCTTGATGAGCAAGGTAATGAGCAATGGCAACGGGCGAATCAAATTTCCCATCAACGAACCTGCTGAAGGCCGAAAAAAATCGCAGATCGAGGAGTATATCGATTTTTATAATGGTGCTGGGGTCCAGCACATGGCCTTGGCCACTAATAACATCATTGAAACGGTAAGTGCCCTAAAAAACAGGGGCGTTGAATTCTTGACAGTGCCCGCCGTTTATTATGAGGATGTGCTCGATCGGGTGGGTGAGATCGACGAGGATTTAGCCCCCTTGCAGGAACTTGGCATTCTGATCGACAGGGACGATGAGGGCTATCTCCTGCAGATATTTACCAAACCCATCCTGGACCGCCCCACAATGTTCATTGAAATCATTCAGCGCAAAGGGGCGAAATCATTTGGAAAGGGAAATTTCAAGGCCCTTTTTGAATCGATCGAACGGGAACAGGCTTCCAGGGGCACGCTATAAGGTTAAAATCGCATTTAATTGCGCAAATCGGGGAACCAATATCGCCGATTTGATCGGAAAAAGTCGCCCCAATGATAATTCTGTGTTAAACCAAAAGTTAAAGTAAGTTAAAAGGGTTTACTACATAATGATCATGTATTAAATTTGTACTCGTAAGGGGTGGTTCCCTTACAACTTTAAGTATTGGTTTTTCATAATTTAAAGTTTGGTTGGTTATTTAGGAAAAGCCCTGGTGTTTCATCAGGGCTTTTTTTATGGGCCTGAATGGGGGCACAATAGTTTGGAATAAAATTTGTTTTATAACTGTAAGTCAAACTTGGCGTATTGACTCTTTTACTAATTTTGGCCTGAATTTTCGGTTATGGGAAAGTGGTTTGCATTGCTGTTCATCTTTGGTAGCCAGTTGTTGGCCGCCCAAAATGGGGGTGCCGTAAAAGATTCGGCCTTTAAACCGGGGGAATGGTTGAAGTTCAGGATGCATTACGGGCTCTTGAATGCCAGCTATGCCACCTTGCATGTGAAAACCGATGTGATCGATAAGGTGCCCGTATACCATGTTGTCGGAAGAGGCAGGACCACCGGTTTTGCAAGCATCTTTTTCAAAGTTGATGATACCTATGAGAGCTATTTCGATCAAAAAGACGGGAAGCCCTATCGCTTTATCAGGAAGATCGATGAGGGGGGATATACCAAAGATGTTGAAATAAATTTTGACCATATCAACGATAAGGCGATACTGAATGACAAGAAGAACAAGAAAAAGTATAATTTTGAACTGAAAGACAGCATTCAAGACCTGATTTCCGCTTTCTATTATCTAAGAAACCACTATGACGCTTCCAAACTTGTGGTAGGGGAGTCGGTGAAGCTCAAGATGCTCTATGACGATGACGGGGTGTTCGACTTCAAGCTCAAATATTTGGGCAAAGAGGTTTTAAGGACTAAATTTGGGAAGGTCGCCTGTCATAAGTTTAGGCCCTATGTGCAGTCGGGCAGGGTTTTTAAGGAACAAGAAAGCCTTTCTTTATGGGTTTCCGCAGATAACAACAGGATTCCGATCCGCATTAAGGCCGATTTGGTGGTCGGGGCCATTAAGGCAGATCTGGACGGTTACAATGGCCTGAAACATCAGTTTAAAATAATCATGGATTAACACATCAATGGATAAGAAAGGGCATATCGAATCCCAAATCTCAAAACTTGAGGAAAAATACAAGGATTCCGGTCAAGACCTTAGTGCTTATCTCGACGGCCTGCTTTATCAGCGCTACCTTACCTATTGGGACTACATCCATTTAGATACCCTCTTGAGCCTGCAGGTTCCCCGTACTTACTTCCCCGACGAGGAAATCTTTATCATGTACCACCAAATTACCGAGCTTTATTTTAAGTTGATACTGCACGAACAAAACCAAATAGTTGACGACAAATCGCAAAGCGTCGATTTTTTTCTTGAAAAGGCCAGAAGGATCAACAGCTATTACGAAGCCTTGATCTCTTCCTTCAGCATAATGATCAAGGGGATGGAACGCGAACAGTTTTTGAAATATAGAATGGCCCTATTGCCCGCAAGTGGTTTCCAGTCGGCACAGTACAGGATGATCGAAATATATGCCACCCCGCTTCAAAATCTGGTCCATCATAGCGACAGGAACCGATTTTCCCAAGAAAACACCATAGAGGAACTTTATGAAAACATCTATTGGAAAAAAGGGGCCACCGACCTTGCAACGGGCGAAAAGACCTTGACGCTCAAACAATTCGAATATCGATATACCCCCCGATTGATACGTATCGCCAAACAGCTGAAAGGGAACACGATTTATGAAAAATACCTGCAATTGCCCAAGGACAAGCAGGATAATAAAGCATTGATCGCGGCGTTAAAGACATTAGACCTGAATGCGAACGTCAATTGGCCGCTGATGCATATGGGATCGGCTCATCGCTATTTGGGAAGGGAAAAAGAGGAAATCAATGCCACCGGGGGCACAAATTGGAAAGAATACCTGCCGCCAAGTTTTCAAAAAGTGATTTTTTTTCCTAAACTTTACACCAAACAAGCATTAAATAATTGGGGAAAACAGTGGGTAGACCATATCTTTAACCCTGAAAAAAGAATAAAATAACAATGAATAAATACTGGGGCATCATAGTATTTGTCGCAATTTTCCTTGCCTGTAATGAAGAACGACCTGTATCGAGCGATTCCGAAACCGATCAGATCATCGCAATGGCGGAAAAACCGGAGCTGGTTCGATTCGGATTCAACCTCAATGATTTTAAGGTCAAAATGGATACCGTAAAGCGGGGAGACAGTTTTGGGCAACTGATGTTGGAGAACAAGGTCGAATACCCGAAAATCGCCAAAATTTCAAAAGACTACAAAGACACCTTCGATGTGAGGAGAATTAGGGTCGGTAAACCCTATATGATCCTGCAATCGAAAGATACTTCCGAAACCGCCCAAGTCTTCATTTATGAAAACGATGCCATCAATTATACCGTGGTCGACTTTCGCGACAGCGCCGTTGCCTATAGAAACCGTAAAGCGGTAAAGTATGTGCAACGTGAGGCTTCCGGCGTGATAGAAACCTCATTGTCCGAAGCCATCCTGGATCAGGGCATCGACTATAATGTCACGAACAACCTATCCGAAATTTATGCCTGGACCATCGATTTCTTCCGCCTGCAAAAAGGGGATAAGTTCAAAGTGATCTACAAGGAAAAATACATCAACGATACCGTTTATGCAGGGGCCGAACCCATTGAAGCGGCCTATTTTGAACACAACGGAAGGCCTATCTATGCTTTTGCCTATGAAAATGATTCCCTTAAGGGGCTGAAGGATTATTTTGACGAAGATGCCAATAATCTAAGAAGAACCTTCTTAAGGGCCCCGGTCCAGTTCAGCAAAGTAAGGATCTCATCGCGATATAATCTTAAAAGGAGGATCCGATTTTATGGGAACAAGGTAAGGCCCCACAAAGGCACCGATTATGCGGCTCCATTGGGAACGCCCATCATTGCGACCGCCGACGGTACGGTGGTTGAATCGACCCGAAAAGGCGGTAATGGCAAGTATGTGAAGATCAGGCACAATGGTACCTACGACACCCAATACCTGCATATGAAAAAACAGAATGTGAGGAAAG
>JBATHI010000079.1:0-10418 GCA_049666645.1 Flavobacteriaceae bacterium
CTTTTGGGTCGGCTCAAAACCCTTCCGGCCTCATCACCGAACGTAAATTGATAAATAAAATTGGCCAACACCAAGAAAGAGAGTGCTATAAAGGAATAATACACCCAAGGATATCGCGTCGTGGTTTTTATGGCCTGCAGGGCATAGAAGCCCAGGATGAGATAAATGGCGATAAAGATGATCCACCGAAGCATTTCTTTTTATTGCAAATATATTTGTTTGGTGGCTGACATCGGGTCTTTTTCAATTTATTTAACGTCCCCCACCACTTTTTGGATCGTTTCCAAATCGGTGATCGCTATGGAGCCTTCTTCCATAAACCGCATTGAGTTCATCGTTATTTTCGGAGCTGCGGCAAGATTTTGAACCATTTTTGTGCCCGATAGGTGGATGACCTTAAATCCCTTCGCCTTGAACATTGGCGCATTTTCGATACCCACGCCACCTCCCGGCATCACAACGGTATGGGTGGCCCTTTTGAGCAGTACCTCCAGCAGTCCCAGACCTTCTTGCGCGGTTTTTTGTTGTCCCGAACTCAGGACATAATCGACCCTTAAATCCTCCAATTCCTGAAAGGTATCAAGGGGATGCTTCACCCAGTCGAATGCCCTGTGAAAGGTAAATGCCAATTTTCCGGATGCCTCCATAAGTTCGGCGGTACGTTCCCTGTCCATGGTGAAATCGCTATTCAGTATCCCTGAAACGATACCATTAAATCCCAGTTCGACACATAATCGTATGTCACGCAACATCACTTCGAACTCGGTTTTGGTATAGGTAAAGTCGCCGCCTCTGGGCCGGATCAAGACATGGACGGGAATCTTGACCTGTTCCCTTATCATTTTTAATAGCCCATAAGAAGGGGTTATGCCGCCCACCCCCAACTCCGAGCAGAGCTCAATTCGATCGGCCCCGCCCATTTCGGCATTTAAGGCAGATTGCAAGGAATTGGCACAGACTTCTACGCGCATTTACTTATATTTAGAGCCCTAAAAATAACCATCCTCAGGGCATGAAACGAAGAAATTTCCTTAAAAATTCGACCATTGGTACAGCAGCGATGCTTTCGACCCCCATGTTGGCTACTGCCGCAATGCCTGAAAAGGCGTCACCTGCAGTGGCCCACCACAAGAAAAAAACTATACCCATCGTGATCTGTACCTGGGATTTCCACAATGCTTCTGCAAAGGCATGGTCGGTCTTAAAGGACGGTGGGAGCGCATTGGATGCCGTGGAACAGGGCGTAATGGTGGAGGAGGCCGACGCCGAAAACCAGACCGTGGGTCTCGGCGGAAGGCCAGACCGGGACGGCAACGTCACGCTCGATGCCTGCATAATGGACAAGGATGGCAATTGTGGTGCCGTACTCTGTCTGCAAAATATCGAACATCCAGTTTCGGTGGCCCGAAAAGTAATGGAATCTACCCCCCATGTGATGTTGGCGGGTAAGGGAGCGGAACAGTTTGCTTATGAAATGGGTTTTCAAAAGACCTCCCTGTTAACCGAAAAATCGAAACAGGAATGGTTGGATTGGAAAAAGACATCGCTTTACCAACCCATCATCAACATCGAAAACCACGATACCATCGGGATGTTGGCCATTGACCGGAACGGCGATATCGCGGGCGCCTGTACCACCAGCGGCATGGCTTACAAAATTGCAGGCCGTGTGGGCGATTCCCCTATCATCGGCGCGGGCCTCTTTGTCGACAATACGGTGGGGGGCGCCACAGCTACGGGTGTAGGCGAGGAAGTGGTGCGCACCGTGGGCAGCTTTTTGATCGTGGAACTGATGCGGCAGGGCAAATCACCACAAGAAGCCTGTGAGGAAGGGGTGAAACGTATCATTGCCAAAAATGGCGACCGGCTTGATTTTCAGATCGGGTTTATCGCAATCAACAAGGATGGGCAGACCGGAGGATATTGCATCCAGCCCGGGTTTACCTACAGAACCTATTCAGAGGAAGGGCATTTGAACAATACTTCCTTGTCCTACCTTAAATGATCAAAACCAATCAATAATTTAAATTTATTTCCTTAACAATGTCAACAATGGCGGAACAGAAACGACTTTTTTTACTCGATGCATACGCACTTATCTTCAGGGGGTACTATGCCCTGATCAAGAATCCGAGAATCAATTCGAAGGGAATCGATACTTCCGCCATTTTGGGATTCATGAATTCATTGTTCGATGTGATCAAACGGGAACGCCCCGATCACCTGGCGGTTTGTTTCGATAAAGGAGGCAGTACCGAACGCACCGAAATGTTTGCCGAATACAAGGCCAATCGCGACGAGACCCCCGACGCCATTCGGGTGGCGGTACCCTTCATACAAGACATCCTTAAGGCCATGCACATTCCCGTTGTGGTTTTGGAAGGCTGGGAAGCGGATGATATTATTGGCACCCTTGCCAAACAAGCCGAAAAGGAAGATTATAAGGTATTCATGGTGACGCCCGATAAGGACTTTGGGCAATTGGTATCGGAGAATATTTTCATGTACCGGCCTGCCCGGATGGGAAATGGGATTGAAATTTGGGGCATCCCCGAAGTGCAGCAACGATTTGGCGTAGAGCGCCCCGAACAGGTCATCGATTACCTGGGGATGATGGGAGACGCCAGTGACAATATACCCGGACTCCCGGGCGTGGGCGACAAAACGGCCAAAGAATTCATCGCGCAATTCGGTTCCATGGAAAATCTATTTGCCAACACCGACAAGTTGAAGGGCAAAATGAAAGAACGCGTCGAGGAAAACAAGGAACTGGGCATGCTTTCCAAAAAATTGGCGACCATTTGTACCGATTGCGACGTGCGCTTCGATGCCAAAGACTATGAATTGTCGATGCCGGATACCCATAAAGTCCAGGAAATATTCGAGACGCTCGAATTCAGAAGGCTAAAAGATCAGTTCATCAAGATTTTTTCGGGCGAATTGGAAGAGACCCCAGCCCTGGTCACCGGTACGGAAACAGGAAAAAAACAGGCCGCGCAAGCTGCGGGCAGCGGCCAGTTTTCCTTGTTTGGCAATAACGAGGCGGCGGCGGCCACAATCAAGGATGTCTCGAGCCGCAAAACCATCCTAGAGGTTCCGCACGTGTATCAGAGCGTGGCCCAAGGCATGGCGATGAAACTGTTCATGCAAAACTTGATGAAACAGACCTCCGTATGTTTTGATACCGAAACCACCTCTTTAAACCCTTTGGAAGCCGAATTGGTGGGTATCGCCTTTTCATGGGAAACGGGAAAGGGATTTTATATCCCATTTCCCACCGACCGGAAGGCAGCCCAGGAAATCATCGCACAGCTAAGTCCATTTTTTGACGCAGCGCACATTGAAAAGATCGGGCAGAATCTCAAATACGATATCAAGGTACTTCATAAATACGGCATCAGGGTAAATGGCAAATGTTTCGATACCATGTTGGCACATTACCTCATCAATCCCGATATGAGACACAATATGGATGTGCTGGCGGAAACCTATCTCAATTATACGCCCGTTTCGATTACCGAACTTATAGGAAAAAAAGGCAAGAACCAGCTGAACATGCGCGATGTGCCGCTGGAACAACAAACCGAATATGCCGTGGAGGATGCCGATGTCACCTTTCAACTGTCACAACATTTGAAACCCGAATTGAAGGAAGCCCAAACCGATACCTTGTTCAATGACATCGAAATACCGCTGTTGCATGTGCTGGCCGATATGGAGCTGGAAGGCATCAAATTGGACGAGAAGTTCCTAAGATCGTTGTCGAAGGACCTCGACAGTGACATCTTGCACCTGGAGGAAAAAATCTACGGGGCAGCCGGGGAAAAATTCAATATCGGGTCGCCTAAGCAATTGGGCGAAATATTATTCGACAAACTTAAATTGATCGAGAAGCCCAAAAAAACGAAGACCGGCCAATATTCCACCGCGGAAGACGTGCTCTCCTATTTGGCCAAAGACCACGAAATCATACGCGATGTGCTGGAGTACCGTGGCCTTTCCAAATTAAAGAGCACCTATGTCGATGCGCTTCCCTTGCAGGTAGAGCCCTCGACCGGAAGGATCCATACCGATTATATGCAGACCGTAGCGGCCACGGGAAGGTTGAGCAGCAACAATCCGAACCTACAGAACATCCCCATCAGAACCGAAAGGGGGCGCGAAGTGCGCAAGGCCTTCGTGCCACGGGATGAAAACTATGTTTTGCTTTCTGCAGATTACTCCCAAATAGAGTTGCGCATCATCGCGGCGCTCAGTGATGAGACCACCATGATAGAGGCCTTTAAAAATGGCGAGGATATTCATGCCTCCACTGCCTCCAAGGTTTTTGATATCCCCCTAAAAGAGGTCAGCAGGGAACAGCGGAGCAATGCCAAAACCGTGAACTTTGGCATTATTTATGGCGTATCGGCCTTTGGGTTGAGCAACCAGACCGACCTTTCGCGTACGGAAGCAAAAGAATTGATCGACACCTATTATAAAACCTACCCTAAATTGCGCAACTACATCAGCGAGCAAATCGAATTTGCAAGGGAACATGGCTATGTCCAGACCGTACTGGGGAGAAGGCGTTATTTGAAAGACATCAACGGGGCCAACCAGGTGGTACGTGGGGCTGCGGAACGAAACGCGGTCAACGCCCCGATCCAGGGGAGCGCGGCGGATATTATTAAAATTGCAATGATCAATATCCATCGTAAATTGACCGAAGGCAACTTCAAGAGCAAAATGTTGCTGCAGGTGCACGATGAATTGGTGTTCGATATATTCAAACCCGAACTCGAAACGCTCAAGCCGATCATCAAGTCGGAAATGGAAGATGCCTATCCATTGGCCGTGCCATTGGATGTGGAAATGGGCACCGGCAACAATTGGTTGGAGGCCCACTGATACTAAAGATCGAGATTTTGCTTTGCGTATTTGGAGGTTGCCTTCACACATCCCCAACCTTCATATCACGTGATGAAACGACTCCTGTTCATGCTCGTAATAGTTATCCAATGGTGCCAAACTTCCCATGCCCGGAATGTTGGGCACCCCATTTCGTTCACGATCATAGCGCCCAAGGTTTCTGAACAGATTAAATTCGGTCGAGAATTCACTGACCGTTACATAGGAGTCCTCCGGTAGGGTAGAGACCAAACCCTCTACAAAAACGATGCCTGCCCGAAATTCAAAATCGGGTTCCACGGAATCAATACAGGAAAAGAGAAGTAGGGAGAGGAAATGAATTAAAACAAACCTAAACTTTTGGTCAGGCCGAACGGCCCTCCTTGCCATTGAATTGATTTGTTGCGATTAAATATAGTCGTTTTAAGTTAAGGTAGCCCTTTGGTTAATAAAAAGGCAATATTTGGTTTCGAATAAAAAAAGCCCCTGATAAAGCATCAAAAGGGGCTTGGTATCATAAAAACGCAATGGTTTATCTTTTCTTGAAGATCAGCTCCCCGCTCGCATTGAAATTGGGTATGTCCAATCCCGTGGCATCTATGGCCATGGTATTCCCATCGAAGGTAACGTTGGTGGAGACGGCCATGCCCTGACCATCTAAAATGGACAGTACCCTTCCATCGAAGGTATAGGTACTGTTATCCGTATCCTTTTGGGTAGGGCAAGGGATGTCTATGCCGGTACCAGAAGCGTTTACGTTGATTTCGATATAGTTGACGGAATTTTCGGCCACCACCGATAGGTCTTCATTAAAAGTGAAGGTGATCACATAGCAATCCCGGGCGGTCAAAAAGGCCAGGGCATCCCTCCCGATCTTGGCGTCGTCACTGGCGGTGCCATCATCAATTTTCAATTCGGTCGCATCCCAAGTACCCACAATGGAATTGGCATCCGCGGCATTGTCATTCGATTTGTCATTGGAACAGGACCAAGCAAGGACCGCAAGGAACACAAACAAAATTTTACTTTTCATCAGTCTTTTGGATTAAATTATCTTCATATTAACAAAACAACGAAAATTATCGCACAAAAGTATACCTTCGCTAAAAACAGCTTTCCAGAGTATAACTTACCATTCGATAGGCACATCAATATTAATGCTTTTACCGTTCCCATAGCATAACATCCTTATTCCAGGCCCCATTTCGAATGCCGCAACGCCAGCTCGACATGCTATCAAAACACCGGGCAAAATTCTATAAAATAATCGGAAACTTGCATTTGGATTTCAACTTAATAATTGTACATTTGCAGCCCTCTTAAGGGGATTGATAAGTTTAATCATTAAAATTATAGTAGTGGATACATTAAGCTACAAGACGATATCGGCCAATCGCAAGACAGTGAACAAGCAATGGCTATTGGTAGATGCCGAGGGTGAAACCTTGGGCCGTCTCGCCTCGAAAGTCGCAAAATTATTAAGGGGAAAGCACAAGACCGACTTTACGCCCCATGTTGATTGCGGAGACAATGTCGTGGTCATCAATGCTGAAAAAATACACTTGTCAGGGAATAAATGGGAAGACAAGACCTATCTAAGATATACAGGCTATCCTGGAGGTCAGCGATCGGCGACCGCCAAGGAAGTGTTGGTAAAAAAACCGGAGAGTATCGTGGAAAAAGCGATCAAAGGTATGTTGCCCAAAAATAAATTGGGTGCAGAACTTTTTCGGAATTTGAAAGTATATGTGGGGCCGAACCACGATCAAGAGGCCCAAAAACCAACCGTCTTTAATTTAAAAGAATTTAAGTAATGGAGATGATTCATAAAATCGGAAGGAGAAAAACCGCTGTAGCCAGGGTATATCTTTCAACTGGTAAAGGTAAAATTACCATTAACCAAAGGGACATCAGTGATTATTTCCCTACCGCCACTTTGCAGTACAAAGTAAGACAACCGTTTGCGCTAACCGACAACGTTGACAATTTCGATGTAAAGGTGAATGTTTATGGAGGTGGAATCACAGGTCAGGCGGAAGCCATCCGTTTGGGACTTTCCAGGGCACTGTGCACTATCGATGAAGAGAACAGGACTGCCTTAAAACCGGAAGGATTGCTTACCCGAGATCCAAGAATGGTGGAAAGAAAGAAATTCGGACAAAAGAAGGCAAGGAAGAAATTCCAATTCTCCAAACGTTAATATCGGATTACCGGTCATTCTGCAAGGATGGCACAATCATACAATCATTAACCAGTTCATTGAAAACGACTTGGTTTCAAGTCGAAATTATAAATCCCATCCCGCTCCCATTAGATGCGGGTTGTGCCTTCAGGAAAAAGCTGAAAGGCCTTTCGGGTAAATTAGTTTAGCATCTAAATGATGAAGGCTTCGCGCCATGCGCGATACCACTTCCTCATTGCTGATTCAAAAGAACGTAAACTAAATTTAAAATGGCTAAAAAAGTCGAAGTAAAAGATTTATTGGATGCAGGTGTGCATTTCGGACACCTTACCAGAAAATGGAACCCCAACATGGCGCCCTACATCTACATGGAGCGCAATGGGATCCACGTCATCAACCTTTACAAAACCGTTGCAAAACTGGAGGAGGCCAATGAGGCCCTCAAGAAAATTGCGGCTTCCGGCAGAAAAATCCTTTTTGTGGCCACGAAGAAGCAAGCAAAGGACATCGTTGCCGAAAAGGTAGCCAATGTGAACATGCCCTACATTACCGAGCGCTGGCCCGGTGGGATGTTGACCAATTTTGTCACCATCAGAAAAGCCGTAAAGAAGATGGCTTCCATCGACCGGATGAAAAAAGACGGGACCTTTAACACCTTGTCCAAAAAAGAACGTTTGCAAGTAGATCGTTTACGGGCAAAATTGGAAAAGAACTTAGGTTCCATTTCTGAAATGACCCGTTTACCCGGCGCTTTGTTCGTTGTGGACACGATGCGTGAACACATCGCCGTTAAGGAAGCGTTGAAATTGAACATCCCCATTTTTGCAATGGTCGATACAAATTCAGATCCACGGGATATCGATTATTTGATTCCCTCCAATGACGACGCCTCAAAGTCGATAGAAATCATCATGAGAGAGGTAACCGACGCAATAGCGGAAGGGTTGACCGAACGCAAATCGGAGAAGCAATCCGACAGGGAAGGGGATGACGATGATTCCTCCGAAGAAGTGGTACGTGCGCCAAAAATCAAAAAAGCGGTTAAAGTTGCGCCAAAGCAAGCCGTTGAGGATACCGAAGAAGAGGTCGCAGCGGCCGAAGCTGAAGAAATCGTGGAGGAAGCCCCCGTAAAGGAAAAAGCGCCAAAAGCGAAGGCAGCCCACGCCGCGGCCAAGACCACAAAAGCAAAGGCAGACGATCTAACGAAGGTTGAGGGCATCGGTCCCAAAGCTGCCGAGGCTTTGGTCAATGCCGGATTGGCGACTTATGCAGACCTGGCCAAATCGAAACCGGATGCAATCAAGGAAATTTTGAACGCAGCCAGTTCAAGAATGGCCCATCTAGACCCCACTTCATGGCCAAAACAGGCCAAAATGGCCGCCGATGGTGAATGGGACAAACTGAAAACATGGCAGGACAATGCCAAGGGAGGGGTCGCTTAAGGTCTCCTAAGTATTATAATTCAATTTAACAACGTTTTCCAAGAATCGCACCGATGGTGTTGGAATTGGAGAACAATCCAAAACAAATAAAATGGCAAATATTACAGCCGCAGATGTCAATAAGTTAAGGCAAACCACCGGTGCAGGTATGATGGATTGCAAAAAAGCCCTGGTAGAAGCCAATGGCGATTTTGAAAAAGCAATCGAGATCCTTCGCAAAAAAGGTCAAAAAGTAGCTGCCAACAGGGCCGATCGTGATTCGTCTGAAGGTGCCGCGATCGCCAAAGTTACTACGGACAATACTGCAGGTGTGTTGATTTCATTGAACTGTGAGACCGATTTTGTGGCCAAAAACGACAGCTTTGTGGCATTGGCCAATGCGCTGGCCGATTTGGCTTTGAATTTTAAGAGCAAGGAAGCTTTCCTGGCGGCCGATTTCAACGGCATCAGTGTACAGGAAAAATTGACCGAACAAACGGGCGTCATCGGTGAGAAGATCGAAATAGGCGGGTTTGAAAAACTGTCCGCTCCTTTTGTAGGTTCCTATATTCATGCAGGAAACAAAATCGCTACTTTGGTCGGGCTCTCCGCTGCCGTGAAAGGCGTGGATGTCGCTGCCAAGGATGTGGCCATGCAAGCCGCTGCCATGAACCCTGTAGCTTTGAACGAGGCCGCGGTTGACCAGTCGATCATCGATAAGGAAATTGAAATCGCGAAAGACCAATTGCGCCAGGAAGGAAAACCGGAAGCCATGTTGGACAACATTGCAAAAGGAAAATTGAACCGTTTCTTTAAAGACAATACCTTGGTGAACCAAGATTTTATCAAGGACAGTAAGTTGAGCGTAGCCCAATATGTTAAATCGATCGATCCAAAATTGGAAGTGACCGGTTTCAAAAGGGTGGCCTTAGGTTAAGGTATTGCTTCACCATAGCAAAACCGCTTTCCGTTACGGAGGGCGGTTTTTTTATGTCCAATCCTCTGGCTCCAGTTCAAACAGTTCATTGACCGGTATGCCGAATATTTCCGACAGCCGTAATGCCAGTACCGTGGAGGGTACGTATTTTCCCAATTCCATGGCGTTGATCGTTTGCCGGCTTACTTTCGATCGTTCGGCCAATTCGGCCTGCGTAAGGCTATGCACCGCCCTTTGCACCTTGATCTTATTCTTCATGATCCAACGATTTTTGAAGTTTGTGCAGGGCCCAATTGAATTTGATGATAAATAGCACCAAGATGGTGAACATATTGAACACCATTACCGCAAAAAAGGCCATATCGTAAACCAGTACAAAAGCCAAGATCAAAACCGCATAGTTCCAATACGTGGCCCAAACCAAGGATTCCAATCGAACCATCGAAATGAGTTCATCTTCTTCCCCTTCCTTGGAGAAGGCAACCATCAGACCACTTATAATGATCAAGACCCCACAGATCTCGTTCAAAATGTTGTTGAGCGGGGTTTGAATGATGTCGAACTTTCCCATAGTGTCTTCCAACCCAGTAAAGCCCCACACCTGTAAATCCAAAAAGGCGGGTTCCCATTCACAGAAATAGGATATCAGTCCTAAAACCACTGAGGGAACAAATACGAACCAGCCCATCCTTTTGTAGCGACTTGGCAATAAATATTTTGTTTTCATGATCATATTTTTGTTAAATGTAAAGTTTGTTTTACATTTTGACAAATTATTTTTACTTTTTTTGCCCTGACCCAATACAAGTTACTTTCCATGGATTGGGAATCCGTAAAAAGAACCTAACATGGCTTTCCGCCAAAACTGGATTGGGGCAACCTTCCGGAAATGCCATGGAAAAGGCCCCGCCCGAATTGGGCGAGGCCTTATTTATAGCTGCTTTGTGAGGGGTTATCCAACCATTGTCGGTCAGCCTTTCATCCAGGC
>JBATHI010000080.1:0-2345 GCA_049666645.1 Flavobacteriaceae bacterium
GCTGCCACCGCTTCCGGAAATATCGACAGTTTCGGTACAGGGGGCAGCACCTCCATATCAAGTCTCTGGGAACCGCTCCGGGAACTCGCGGCGACCATGCGGGAAATGATCAAATTGGAAGCGGCCAAAAAAATGGGAACCGACCCCGCTTTCCTGAGCACCGCAGCAGGCATCGTTCCGGCAAATGGAAAAACGATGACCTACGGAGAGGCAGTGCAGGGCGTCCCCGAATGGGAAGTGCCGAAAACACCCCCGTTAAAATCGATCAAGGACTATAAGTTCATTGGAAAACCACTGCCTAGGGTCGATTTAAAAGATAAAGTACTGGGAGTTCCGATATTTGGAATGGATGCCAGTATGCCAGGGATGCTCTATGGATCGGTGGTAAGGCCAACGCAAATCGGGGCCACATTCAAAGGTGCCGATACCGCTGAAGCGGAAAAAATGCCGGGGGTGGTGAAGGTGGTCTTGGAAAACGATTTTGTAGGGGTCATCGCCACTTCCAGAACCGAGGCCGAAAACGCCAAGAAAGCGATCACAGTAACTTGGGAAGTCGATAAAATATGGCAATCGGAAGACATTGCAAACATGATCAAAGTGGGCCAGGGCACCCCCCATATCATCCAAAAGAATGGCGATGCCGAAGAAATGCTAAAGGGCAATGAAGGGTTGATCTATGCCGAATATACCAGTCCGATTGGCGCCCATGCCCAAATGGAACCCAACGGCACGGTTGCCTTCGTGGAAGATCAAAAAGCGACCCTTATGATGTCTACACAGGTCATCGAATTAACAAGGAAAGAAGTTGCCGATCGACTGGGCTTCAAGAAAGAACAGGTCGACCTGATCCCCACCTTTCTCGGCGGGGGATTCGGGAGAAGGTTGCATACCCCGAACGCCATTCAGGCAGCGGTAATGTCAAAAGCAGTAGGAAAACCGGTTAAATGTTTTTTCAACCGGCAGGAAGAGTTCCAGAACGATACCTTCAGGCCGCCCACCCATCACGTATTAAAGGCAAAATTGGGCGAGGACGGCCAGATCAAGGCCTTTGAGCACAATGTTTCGAGCGGGGATGTGATGCTGGGATCGCCCTTATTGCCCGCCATTGCCGGCATGATCACGGGCTCCGATGTGGGCGCTTGGCGCGGGGGAATGATCCAATACGGCAAAATACCCCATTACCGGGCCATTTCCTGGCGTGTAAAACTGCCTTTTGCTACGAGCTGGTGGCGCAGTCTGGGCCTTTTGGCGAACACCTTCGCCATTGAAAGTTTCATGGACGAATTGGCGCTGAAGGCCGGCAAAGACCCGGTGCAGTTCCGTCTCGGCCAGATCCAGGATGATGAACGGGGGCACCGTTTAAAAGAGGTCATCAAGGCGGCGGCAAAACAAGCGAACTGGAAAGACGGAGTGGTCGATGGCAGGGCGATGGGATTTGCTGCTTCCACCGACGTAAATACCCCGGTGGCCCAGGTGGTCGAAGTCTCCATTGAGGAAGGGGAAATCAAGGTGCATAAGGTCACCTGTGCCATCGATCCAGGACTGGCCATCAATCCCGATCAGATCAGGGCACAATGTGAGGGATGCATCATTATGGGGATGAGCGCTGCCCTATTCGAACAGATGTACGTTCAGGACGGTCAATTACAGCCGATCATTTATGGCCCCTATAAAATGGCATTGATGAAGCATTCGCCCAAAGAAATCGATGTGGTGATCCTGCAAAATACTGAGAAGCCGGGCGGTGTCGGGGAACCTCCTTTAGGGCCAATTGGGGCTGCCATTGCAAACGCGGTCTTTAGGCTGACAGGGCAGCGGTTAAGGTCGATGCCACTCACCCTTCCGCAATAACAAAAGCCCACCAACTTCATCGGTTGCGTTTATAGTATTGCCCGATGACCGCCTCGGCGGGTTTGTTCTGGGGCGTGAACTGGTTGTCCTTGGCACCCCCAGCACTTTGATGCTCAATAAACCACTTCCAAACATAACCTCCGGCGAACCATTCCTCGTTCCAGAATTCCTCCATGATCGCTCTTGTTGCGTTCACCTGGGCTTCCAGGTTCACGTTATCCACATCACGATCCACCAACCAAGGTTTCTTGGCGGTATAGTCCATGCTGCGGTACCCGAATTCGGTAAATAGTATGGGCTTGTTCTGTTCTTTGGCCAGAGCGGCTATGGAAGGTTTCCATCTTTGCCATCCAACTCTGAGCTGTTCCACGGAGGGTAATTTCTCATCGGATAATGGAAAATAGGCGTCGATCCCGATATAATCGAGGTCATCCCAAAAACTCGTCCGCTGGAATTCATCCCAGTTTGCGGCATAGGTCAATTTTCCCTTATAT
>JBATHI010000081.1:0-5940 GCA_049666645.1 Flavobacteriaceae bacterium
GGTCAGGAAACCATTCGCGATTTCATCGCCTTCCCCAAGAACAATAGTGGGCGTGACGTAATGATCGATGCCCCGGCTCCCATAGATGAAGATCAATTAAAAGAACTCAGCCTTAGATTGGACATTAAATCATAAGTTAAAATCCTGAATAGGATTTTCAAACCCATGGCGGCACTAAAAAAATCCTGGCTTACCAAGTTCCTCGTTTGGCGTGCCAAACATATTTCGCAGCGCCAATTTGTGTATATGCTGAGTATTTTGGTGGGCTTCACTTCCGGAGTCGCTGCCGTCGTACTCAAAAACCTGACCCATTTTTTTCAACACCTGTTGGAAGGAAATCTTGTGCGTTATTACCACAATGCATTCTATTTTGTCTTCCCGATCATCGGCTTCACCCTGGTGTACCTGGTCATCAAATATGTGATCCGACATAGAGTAAGCCATGGCATTCCTTCTACCTTGTTCGCGATTTCCAAGCATCAGGGCATTATGCGCAAGTACCAGATGTTCGCTTCGATCATGACCGCTCCCCTTACCGTGGGCTTCGGGGGATCGGTGGGGCTGGAAGGACCGACCGTGGCCACAGGGGCCGCCATCAGCTCGAACATTTCGCGGATGTTCCATATGAACCAATCAACGCGTAACCTCCTAATCGGTTGTGCCGCAGCGGGCGCCATGTCTTCCATCTTCAAGGCGCCGGTCGCCGCAATCATCTTTGCCATTGAAGTATTTAGCCTAGACCTTACCATTGCATCGATGTTGCCGCTTTTATTGGCATCGATATCGGCGATCATCACTTCGTACTTTTTCTTTGGGAGCGATATATTGCTCCCTTTTAAGATCGAGGATGGTTTTGAGATCACCGACATCCCTTTTTATTTGGTCCTAGGGCTCTTCGCTGGCCTTACCTCCATCTATTTTACCGAAATGTACGAACGGATCCAAAAGGGATTCGACAAAATTACGTCGCCCATCAAGCGACTTATTTTTGGGGGAATCGGGATTGGCATCCTTATCTATTTTATACCCCCTTTGTACGGGGAGGGTTTCGATGTGATCAACAATCTCATCAAAGGGAATCCCGAGGCGGTGCTTAAGAACAATATATTTCACCTTGATCTGACCAATGTGTGGGCGGTGATCGGGCTGCTCGCCGGACTTGTGTTTTTTAAGATCATTGCAAGTGCCCTCACTTTTGGCGCTGGGGGCGTTGGGGGTATCTTTGCCCCTACGCTGTTTATGGGCAGCATCATGGGGAACTGTATCGCCAAGGCCATCAACCATATTGGTCTTTTCAAAATCCAGGTTTCGGAGAGTAATTTTACACTGGTGGGCATGGCAGGGCTCATGGCAGGCGTCTTGCATGCACCGCTCACGGCCATATTTTTGATTGCCGAGGTCACTGGGGGCTACGAGTTGTTCATCCCCTTGATGATCACCGCGGCAATTTCATATTCGATTACCAAGTATGTGCATCCCCATTCGGTATACAATATGGAATTGGGCAGGAAAGGGGAACTGATCACCCATGATAAAGACCATGCCGTACTCACCTTGATGGACATTGACAAGGTGATCGAAAGCAACTTTATTTCCCTCTACCCCAATATGGATCTTGGGGAGATGGTGCATGAGGCGGTGGTTAAATCGAGCCGGAACATTTTTCCCGTCATCGATAGAAAAGACGGTTCCTTGATGGGAATCGTGCTCTTGGACGACATAAGACCGATCATGTTCGACCAAACCCTTTACAAGGAGATAAGGGTCATTGATGTCATGCAAACGCCCCCCGAAATTATTGAATTGGACAAGGATAAGATGACCGACATCATGAAAAAATTTCAAAGCAGCGGGGCTTGGAATCTACCCGTCATCAAAAATAACCGATATGTGGGGTTTGTTTCCAAATCAAAGCTGTTGACCGCCTATAGAAGGAAACTGATCAGCTTCACCAAGTAATGGGCATAGCCATCGTTCGGCTATGATTTCTTAATATTGTTGCCATGAGATATGTGATCCTTATCATTGTATTTGTCTCCTTTTCATCCATTGTCTATGGTTTGAACTTGGACGATGAACGGGCCGACTTGGCCAATAAATGTATCGGCGCCGGTACGGTAGGGATCTTTTTGGTGGCCATGCCGCTTTTTTTGGTAACGGAAAGCAAGGGTAAAAAAATGAAAGACTATATGCTGACGGAAGAAAATATTAGAAAGATGCAGGACAAACCTGCAAAAAACAAGAAGAAGCAATAATTCTGTTTAGAATTCGGGTCGATTTGATGGAGGTATGCCCAAAAAATTTTAAATTAGTGATAGAAATTATTATCATTTAATTTTTTTGGAATGACTGGAACAGTAAAATTTTTCAACGAATCCAAGGGGTACGGATTTATTACCAACGATGCCACTGGAAAAGACATCTTTGTTCATGCCACCGCACTGAATGGCACCCATTTAAATGAAGGGGACAAAGTAGAATATGTGGAAGAAGAAGGTCGAAAAGGGACGGTCGCAGCACAAGTACAAGTGGTCGGATAGCCATATTGTTTGCTTGCATGAAATTGAAGCCCCGCCATTCGGTAAGGGGCTTTTTCTTTTTACGAAAACCAAATGTCTAGTTGAGATTGCGTTTTTGGATAAAGAACCGCTTCAACAGATCGGCCGCTTCGTGTTCCATGATACCGCCCATTACTGTTGTCTTGGGGTGCAGTTTGCTGCCCATCGTCCCAAAGCCCCTGTCAACATCTTTGGCGGCATATACTATCCTTGAAATTTGGCTCCAATACAAGGCCCCTGCACACATTTGGCATGGCTCCAGGGTCACATAGAGCGTGCAATCCTTCAGGTACTTCCCACCCAAGAAATTAGCCGCCGCCGTGATGGCTTGCATTTCGGCATGTGCGGTGACATCGTTCAATTGTTCGGTCAGGTTATGGGCCCTTGCAATGATCCGCTCCTGTACCACCACAATGGCCCCTATTGGCACTTCGCCTTTCGCAAAGGCCATTTCGGCCTCCTGTAGCGCCTTTTTCATATAGTAATTGTCATCGAAAGGTAAAATCATAAACTCAAAAATACGATTTTAAAGAGCGCATTGACGATGCAAAAAACGATTTTAGAGTACATTTGTGCCCGACCATGGACTTACTAAAAAACATAGGATCCCCAAAAGACCTTCGTCGGCTCCCGGCCACTGAATTGCCCAAACTCGCCAAAGAACTGCGCGATTTCATTATAGATATCGTTTCTGCCAAAGAAGGTCATTTAGGCGCCAGCTTAGGGGTGGTGGAACTCACCATCGCCCTCCATTATATTTTCGATACGCCCGACGACCGGCTGATATGGGATGTTGGACACCAAGCCTATGGCCATAAAATTTTGACGGGCAGGATGAATAATTTCAGCAGCAATAGACAATTGGGGGGTATCAGTGGCTTCCCGAAAAGGTCTGAAAGCCGCTATGACCCATTCGGAACCGGGCATAGTTCAACCTCCATTTCGGCCATTTTGGGAATGGCTTTGGCCTCTCGGCTCAAAGGCGATCATGAAAGGCAGCACGTGGCCGTTATTGGGGATGCCTCCATTGCGAGTGGGATGGCGTTTGAAGGGCTTAATCACTTGGGAGTCACCGATGCCAACGTACTGGTTATTCTCAATGACAATGCCATCGGCATCGATCCCAGCGTAGGCGCATTAAAAAAATACCTTACCAATGTAAAAAGCGGAATCGCCAAGGACGAGAACCTCTTCGAATGCTTGAACCTCAATTATTCGGGCCCTATAGATGGTCACGACCTTCCTTTGCTGCTCACCGAACTAAAACGCTTAAAATCGTTGCATGGACCCCGTTTGTTGCATGTGATCACCACAAAGGGAAAGGGCCTGGAACAGGCCGAAAAAAATCAGGTTGCCTATCATGCGCCGGGAAAGTTCAATAAAATCACCGGGGATCTGGTGCCCAAATCGAAAATACAACAACCGCCGAAATACCAGGATGTCTTTGGGCATTCGCTGGTTGAACTTGCACAAGCCAATTTAAAAATCATAGGAATTACCCCTGCCATGCCCACTGGAAGCTCCCTGAAATTTTTGATGGAAGCCCTTCCGGATCGAGCCTTCGACGTTGGAATCGCGGAACAACATGCGGTTACTTTGGCCGCCGGCGCTGCGGCGGAAGGTTTGGTTCCCTTCTGTAATATTTATTCCACTTTTTTACAACGGGCCTACGATCAGGTCATACATGATGTGGCGCTCCAAAAGCTGCCTGTCATTTTCTGTTTAGACCGTGCGGGAATTGTCGGTGAAGATGGGGCAACCCACCATGGCGTCTTCGACATGGCCTATTTGCGCTGTGTCCCCAATCTAATTATTTTTGCCCCGATGAACGAGAGCGAACTGCGAAATATCATGTTCACCGCCCAATTGGGGCTGCCTGGGCCCATTGCCATACGTTATCCCAGGGGCAGGGGGGTGACCATCGACTGGCGCCAGCCCTTCCAGCCCATCGAAATCGGGATTTCTGAAGTGCTTGCCAGGGGCAGCAAGGTAGCCGTGTTGTCGATCGGGCATATCGGATATACTGTCTCCAGGGCCATTGCGGAGACCGGGAGCCCCATTGGGCATGTCAATATGCGGTTTGTGAAACCTTTGGATCAAAATCGCCTGCGTGAGGTCTTCCAAAATTATGAATCGGTCATCACAGTGGAGGATGGCTGCAAAATAGGAGGTTTCGGCAGTGCGGTACTCGAGTTTGCCAATGAAATCGGTGCATCGAATAAAATTGTAACGATGGGAATCGATGATGTGTTTCTTGAACAGGGAAGCATCGAAGAACTGCACCGGCTATCGGGAATCGATATCACGGCCATAAAAAAGCAAATTATCAATTTACTGAATGGGTAAAAATATTTTGAAAACGGCAATTCTGACCCTTTTGCCGATCATTTGTGCAACATCCCTGGAGGCACAGGATACCATACCCCCTCCACGTGAGATTGATAGCATGGCCATTGATACCACAGTGGTCGATACGGTGGTCATCAGGCGATTGCAAGAAAGGATCAAAGACATCAAAAGGGGGGTAACCCTCAATACCTCGGTAATTTCCTTCAAGAAAACCAAGCCTCTGGATAAAGAATTCAATAGGTTTCAAGTCCCTTCTTTTTGGCAGGGCATCAACCTTGTAGGACTCAATTTCAGCCAGGCATCCTTTGTGAACTGGAACGCAGGGGGGAATAACTCGGTGGCCGCCTTGGGCAATGTCAGGTTCGAGCGCAATTACAAGTTCCGGTATTTGAAATGGGAAAATTATCTGGAAATGCGCTATGGCCTGAATGCCCAGGACAACCAGAAACTCCGCAAAACCGATGACGCCTTCAGAATGGGCAGTACTTTTGGATACCGCCAAGATACCATCACCAACTGGTATTTTTCGGTCAAGGCAAACTTCAATACCCAATTTTCAAATGGATACAAATATCCCGACAGGGCCACCCCGATTTCCAGGTTTTTGGCTCCTGGGTATTGGTTTGTGGGTGCGGGAACGAGTTATGTTTCCAAAGAAAACAAGTTGAACCTATACCTTTCGCCCCTTACACAAAAGGTCACCTTTGTTCTGGATCAAGATTTGGCGAATAACGGGGCCTTTGGTGTGGAAAAGGCCTTGTACGATGTTGATGGTAACATCCTTCAAGAGGGCAAGAACGTATTTCTTGAATTCGGGTTTTTTGTTTCCAACAATTGGGAAACCGAAATTTATGAGAACATGGCCATCAAACACCGTTTGAATCTGTATACCGATTATTTGCGCAACTTTGGCAACATTGATATTGATTGGGAACTGAACATCGACCTCAGGGTAAACGAGTTTATAGTCACCAATATCGGCACCCAGTTGATCTATGACAACGATATTTTGTTCGGTACGGTAATCGATGAC
>JBATHI010000082.1:0-2868 GCA_049666645.1 Flavobacteriaceae bacterium
TTCGATTTTGATGATACCTTGGACAATTACGACGATATGGACTTTGACGAAAACTGGAACTGATACGCGTCCAAACCGCGGCCCTCCCATATCATCACATCGGTGAAATTGCCACCATGGCAACCAAGCCAGGACATGAGCCCATCTTTAAAACCTAAAAATTACGAACAACACCCTCCTGTATTTCAGGAATAACCCCAAAAAACAACATGATCAATCTGTATCCAGCCCAAATCGAAAGTCTTTCCCTGCATCGTGTCGGCAATAAAAACAAAGGGGAAAGTGTTTTTCTGTCGGAGGCCCCTTTTGCACTCAACGACGAGACCACGGGCCTCTTGAAGGAATACTTTTTCAAGCCCTTTCGGGAAAAAGAGGAAAGCTATTTCAAGTTCACCGATGAAGTGGATGTGACCTTCAATGCCCTCCATAAGATCATTACAGAGGTTTTTGAAGATCCCGCGCGCCTACACCAAAACTCAAAACAGATCGCCACCCATTTGTTCGAACAATCGAACCACCCGCATATCAAGAGCGGGGAACTGTACGTGGCCTATTTGAGCCATCTGATGCTCGACAATGTAAAGGTCGATGCCATTGGCATCTTTAAAAGCGAACTGAAGCACGACTTCCTCCAATTCCAAGAAAAGGGGGGGAACCTCGATATCGTCATACAACAGGGCATCAACGTCAACCGCCTCGACAAGGGCTGCCTTATCTTCAACGTGAACGGCGAAGAAGGCTATAAAGTGCTGTCGGTAGACAGTAACCGCTACGATACCAAATACTGGCTCGAGCAATTTTTGGGAGTCGATGCCCTGGCCGATGAAAATTTCTATACCAAGAACTACCTGAAATTTTGCCAGAATTTTGCCAAGGATGTCGTGCTCCCTGCCGAAGACAAGCAGCAAGAGGTACTTTTTATGAACCGGGCCGTGAACCATTTTGCCAAAAACGACTCGTTCGAGGAGTCGAATTTTTTGAACGAGGTGATGGAAAACCCGGAACTGATCCCCGAATTCAAGCATTACAAAGTGGAGAAAGGCCCCAAGTACAGCATTGAGGACGTCTCCAATTTCGACATCGCCAACAAAGCGGTTTCCGATGCCCGAAGGAAAATCAAGAACGTGATCAACCTCGATACGAACATACAGATCAAGCTCGATTTCATCAACCCCGATTCGGCGCAGAAATTCGTGGAGAAAGGCTGGGACGAGGAGCGACAGATGTACTACTATTTGATCTACTTCAACAAAGAACAGAAAAGCTGAACCGATTTCCCTCGCGTCGCCCCCTTCAAGGCCGTGGCAAAGGCTTTTTTTGAAACGGTCATGATTCCGATTTGGAATTTGGGTTTTGGAATTTGATTTATGTATTTTTGCACCTTTCCCGATTACAATCGGGATCGAATCCACTAAATTTTAAGATATGGGCAATTTCGATATTATTGTTTTAGGCAGTGGGCCGGGCGGCTATGTTACGGCCATCAGGGCTTCCCAATTGGGCTTCAAGACCGCCATTGTGGAAAAGGAAAGTCTTGGGGGCGTTTGCCTGAACTGGGGCTGTATTCCCACCAAGGCGTTGCTGAAATCTGCCCAGGTCTTCGAATACTTGAAACATGCCGGTGATTACGGCCTGAAGGCCGAGGGGGTCGAAAAAGACTTCGATGCCGTGGTAAAACGCAGCCGTGATGTGGCCGATGGCATGAGCAAAGGGGTGCAGTTTTTGATGAAAAAGAACAAAATTGAGGTCATCCATGGTTATGGCACCTTAAAACCTGGCAAAAAGGTTTCGGTAAAAGGGGAAGATGGAAAGGAAACCGAATACAGTGCCGACAATATCATCATCGCCACAGGGGCAAGGAGCCGGGAACTGCCGAGTCTGCCCCAAGACGGCAAAAAAATAATCGGGTACCGCAAGGCTATGACCTTGGAGACCCAGCCCAAAAGACTCGTCGTGGTGGGCAGCGGTGCCATTGGCATCGAGTTCGCCTATTTCTATAATGCCATGGGCACCGAGGTGACCGTGGTGGAGTTCTTGCCCAATATCGTTCCCGTGGAAGACGAAGACGTGTCGAAGCAACTGGAACGCAGTTTCAAGAAATCTGGCATCAAGATCATGACCTCTTCGGAAGTCACAAAGGTCGATACTTCGGGACCAGGTGTGAAAGTAACAGTAAAAACAAGCAAGGGAGAAGAAGTGATCGAAGCCGATGTGGTGCTTTCTGCCGTAGGCATTAAATCGAATATTGAGAATATCGGCCTGGAGGAAGTGGGCATCGCCACCGACCGTGACAAAATTTTGGTCAACGACTACTATGCCACCAACATTCCCGGATACTATGCCATCGGCGATGTGACACCGGGACAAGCCCTGGCACACGTGGCCTCGGCCGAAGGGATACTCTGTGTTGAAAAGCTTGCGGGCATGCACGTAGAACCCCTCGATTACGGCAACATCCCCGGTTGCACCTATTGTATACCGGAAGTGGCTTCGGTGGGACTTACCGAAAAACAGGCCCTTGAAAAAGGTTATGAGCTCAAAGTGGGCAAATTTCCCTTTTCGGCCAGTGGCAAGGCAAAAGCCGCAGGAACACCGGACGGTTTTGTAAAAGTGATCTTCGATGCCAAATACGGCGAGTGGTTGGGATGCCATATGATCGGCGTCGGGGTGACCGATATGATCGCGGAGGCCGTTCTGGCCCGTAAACTCGAAACCACCGGGCATGAGGTATTGAAAGCGGTGCATCCGCACCCGACGATGAGCGAAGCGGTGATGGAGGCCGTTGCCGATGCCTATGGGGAAGTGATCCACCTTTAGGCAATATCGCAAAGTAGCATGTTGCACTTTAATAATGGCACGACCGTGACC
>JBATHI010000083.1:0-2358 GCA_049666645.1 Flavobacteriaceae bacterium
GTGTTGGAATTTGAACCTTACAAAAAATTAAAATACAATCTTTTTGCTCCGAGACCTGACCTTGACGACAAACCAGAAAACTACTTCAAAATGGAATATTTACTGACGGAAAACGAAAATGTAACTGAATTGTTAATCGTGCAAGAAGATAGCCGACCTGGAGCAAAACAAGAAGAAGAACAAGGTGAAGAAAATCCAGTCTTAAAAATGCTAAAGGAACTGATTGAAAAATAAAAGCCAGCAGCTAACAATGTATATAAAAAATAGGCGAAATAGCAGTAAACTCAGGGGTTGTAGCCCGCTACAAAATTGTATCGTCTTGATAAGTTTGGAGCCCGCAATCGCCTACTTTGCATATACTAACCGTTAGGCACAATAGTTGTTCATATTAATGAAAAGAAGTACTATGTTAAAATTCAGCTTTATTCTAATACTAGTTATTTTAACTTCTTGCAACTCAGATGACCCGGCCATACCACAGGGAGACAATACCACTAATCCTGATGATTCTACTTCACCGAACCCTACAGATACCGGGAGTGAAACAAGCGTTGAGCTTTTTTACTATAGCAAACGGGATGGGGTAAACAATATTTACAAGTCCGACCTACAAGGCAAGGAGACCACCTTGATACTCGATGAAAACAATCATGATTGGTGGATACGGGTTTCTCCCGATAAACAAAAGATCTTGTGGTATAAATCACCGCTAAATGTATCCTCTGATAATGAATTCAATAATTATGACGAGGCTGAAATGTGGATGGCTAACAGCGATGGTACAAATCCACAAAAAATGATCGCCCTCACAGATTATAACTGGACTGCTCAAGGTGTAGCGGATTGGTCTCCTGATGGTGAAGAATTGGTGATGGCGGCCAGAGAGGGTACTACTTGGGGCATATATATTACGGACAAAGATGGGAAAGATCCGGTACGCATTAGTCAGGATACTAGTGTGGATTATGCCGATCCGAGCTGGTCTCCCGATGGCCAGAAAATTGTATTCAGCAAATTTGTAGGACTGAATTTAGAAATTCATGTGATGGACCGTGACGGGTCAAATGAATTACAACTGACCGATGATGATGCATATCAAAATTACGACGCGTATTGGTCGCCCGATGGCAAGGAAATAGCTTTTGAAAGTAAATGGACCGTACTCGATTGTTTCTTACTAGGTAAATGGGCGATACGAAAATATAATTTCGATACTGGACTCACCACCGATGTAATAAAGGACGACAATAGAAATGGCCTGGCCCGATGGACTAAAGATTCTAACAACATATATTTCAGTGTTTCCGTCTGTGGTGAATATGCTAGAATAGCACGTATGGACCGATATGGAGGCAACTTCGAGACGATTTTGGAAAATGCAAGTTTTCCATATTACGACTGCGACTTAGTTGAATGAATCAACTGTGCCTAACAACGCCTATACCCCATTGCTTCCCATGGCTTGTCCTAATTTCCTATCTTAGGTACTTATAAATCATTCCTGGTACGGTCTGGGCTTTTGAAGCAACAGGGCATAGCCAGGGCCGTTGGTGGCAATTAATAACAAAATGTAAAGAAGGCAAGAATCAATGAAAATATCAGAAAACACATTGCAAATTATAAATTACAATGACAATTATAAAGAGGACTTAAAACGGCTGACACTTGAATGGTTAGAAAAAGGTTTTATAGTAGAACCCGAAGACTTAAAATTTATTGAAAACCCGACTAATTATGTGATTGATAATGGAGGGTTTATTTTTTTAGCCCAATGTAATAATGAAATTGTTGGTACGGTTTCACTTTTCAAAATCGAAAATAATAAATATGAATTAGCAAAATTAGCAGTTACAGAAAAATATAAAGGACTTAAACTTGGTAGACGACTTATGCAAGTTGCAATAGATAAATGTAAAGCAATAGGGGCTAAACAAGTAATTCTTTATACAGCGAAAAAACTTGAGGCAGCATATAATTTATACTTACGCCTTGGTTTTGTGGAAATAATAGAAGAAAAACCAAAGTACATTGAGGCAGATGTAATAATGGAATTGGACTTAACAAAATAGTTGATTAACTGTAAAACAAAACTGCCACCAACAATGTATATAAAACATAGCTATTATAGGCTTTCCGAGAGGTTTTTGTGTATTTACAAAGTACGTCAAATTTTTAATTTAGTTATATTTAAAAAAAAATTAAACATAAAAATTAAAAATTCGGCTCGTGCTAAATCCGAAAAGTTAGCGTTTATTTATACGCTACGTTTCATACACAAGACCGTTAGGTTTCATGCAGTAACGTAGAAAAACCAACCGCACATTTAAGTACATTTGGTTTTTGCCATCACACAAAACC
>JBATHI010000084.1:0-2296 GCA_049666645.1 Flavobacteriaceae bacterium
GCCATGTCCAACGAGTCGACGGTCAAGAACATCGGAATGGGACTTTACGTCTTTTTCATCCTTACCGCAATTGCCGTGGTCTTGATGGTTTTGCCCAGCGTAAAGAAAATATTTACCAAATAAATAAAATTTAAGTTATGGCCAGAAGAGCGGGAGCACCAGAAGTAAATGCGGGATCTATGGCGGATATCGCCTTCCTTTTATTGATATTTTTCTTGGTGACCACTACCATTGAAACCGATGCCGGTCTCGATCGTATGTTGCCACCCATTGAGCCGCCCGACACCGATGTGGTGATAAAGCAGAAAAACATCTTTCAGGTGAACATCAACAAGAATGGCCAATTGTTGGCAGATGGGGAGTTGATTCAGTTGACAGAGCTGCGCAATAAGGCCATACAATTTTTGGAAAATAACGGTGATGGCACTTGTAATTATTGCAGTCAGGGAAAGAAAGACCCGTCTTCCTCGGATAATCCGACCAAGGCGATCATTTCCTTGAAGAACGATAGGGAAACCAAATATGGCACCTACATCACGGTTCAAAACGAGTTGGTCGGGGCCTATAACGATTTGAGGAACCGGGAGGCAATGCGTTTGTTCAAGCGAAAGTTCACCGATATGGAAGCGGAGTACCTGAAACAGGAAACGCCTGAAACCACCAAAGAACGGCTAAAGGAAGAATTGACCAGGATACAGGACATGTTTCCACAGAAGCTGTCGGAAGCCGAAACTTCCTCGTCTACGGCAACAGCGGAAAATTAACAAGTTTTTAAATTAAGAGATATGTCAAAATTTACTAAGAAAAAGGGTGCCGGTGACGTACCTGCGGTGAATACGGCTTCATTGCCCGACATCGTATTTATGTTGCTGTTCTTTTTCATGACCGTAACGGTGATGAAAGACAGTACCGTTAAGGTCGAGAACCAACTTCCAAATGCCAATGAAATCAAAAAGTTGGAAAAAAAGGACAGGGTAATCACCATATATGTTGGTGCGCCCACCAGGGAGTACCAGAAGGTTTTTGGAACTGAGCCCAAAATTCAGTTGAATGACAAATTTGCCAATCCTTCGGATGTTGGGGATTTTATTTTGATGGAAAGGGCGAAAAAACCACAAGAACTTCAAAATGTTTTGACGACTTCGCTTAAGGTCGATAGAAATGCCAATATGGGATTGATTTCAGATATCAAGGAAGAATTAAGGAAAGTAAATGCCCTTAAGGTAAATTATACCACTTACGAAGGCGATGCCTTTATGAATGTTAAGCAGTAAGCAAGACAAATTCAAACTTAGTCAATAGCGCTCCGGATTTTAATTTGGAGCGTTTTTTATTTGTTTAACTTTAGCCTATGAAGTCAATCTTTTCTGTGCTGGCCATACTCATCGCAACTGGATGCCTCGCACAAGGCCCGAGCGATTCGATACAAGCCGATGATCGTTACCTCGAGGACCAGTTTTATATGGGTATCACTTACAACTTCCTGTTGCAGCAACCGGCTGGCGTAACCCAGAGAAGTCTCTCATACGGACTGCAAATGGGGCTGATCAAAGACATTCCGATCAATTCCAAAAGAACATCGGCCATAGGGTTGGGCATGGGATATGGAGTCTATTCTTACTATTCCAATCTGTTGGCAAGTGAATTAGGCAACTCCATAAGTTATAGCGTAATCGACTCGGATACCGATTTTGTCCGTAACAAGGTGGAGACCCATCTGGTCGAATTTCCGGTAGAGTATCGATGGCGCAACTCCACCCCCACCGAGTATAAGTTCTGGCGTATTTACACAGGCATAAAATTTGCCTACCTGCTCGCAGCTCGCTCAAAATTTATAACGAACACCGAAAAGATCGGGTTTTCAAACAGTGATGTCAATAAATTTCAATATGGCATCAGCGTGAATTTTGGCTATAATACCTTCAATCTCCAAGCCTACTATGCGTTGAACAATTTGTTCAAGGATACCGCGGTGCTCGATTCCGGTGATATCGCTACCAAACCCTTACGGCTGGGACTCATCTTTTATATCCTTTAGGGCAAGCATGATTTATAGCCAATAGCGAACCGTTAAAAGTTGGGACAGCAGACCAATAAAAAAGCCGATCAGCATTTCCGAGGCATTGTGTGCCCTTAGGTAAAGTCGGGAGGTGGCTACCAAGCCCGATGCAAGTATAAAAAGGCTCAGGGCAATAATGATATTTTTTTCGAAGTGGATGCTCAAACTCACCAAGAACATGAACAGACTTCCCATTCCGGCCATATGAAGGCTGCTTTTAAAATTAAAATACAGCAA
>JBATHI010000085.1:0-10057 GCA_049666645.1 Flavobacteriaceae bacterium
GGAGGTACTCAATGAGGTGATGAGTGCCCTTCCCGAAGGCCAGAAAATTTACCCTTCAGATTTTCCGGATGGCCTCTACACCACCCAGGGACACTGCAAATACGGTTATATTGGGTTTAACCATTCACGAAGGGCGACCGAGGAGGAAAAGGACATCGTGGTGCGTTTTGCAAAGGAATTCGGACGCCTGTACCAGCGCTTCCTCGATATCCAAAAGGCGGAAGCCCAAGCCAGGGAAGCACAAACTGAGGCGGCTCTGGAAAAAGTTCGGTCAGCCTCGCTGGCGATGCACCAAAGTAAAGATCTTCATGACGTTTTAGTAATGCTGTACAATCAATTGGCTTCGCTGGGATTGAAAATGCACTCGGCCCAAATAATCGAATCTATTGATGATTCTAAAGAATTGCATTGTTGGATAGTCACCAATGGTGTTGTTTATCCGGAACAGGTTCATGCACCATTCACTAAAAATATATTTTTCAAACGTTTCAGGGAAGCCGTAACTAATGGGGAATCATTTTATACACTTAAATTTTCGAAACGCCAGAAGGATAATTTATTTCAACACTTCTTTGATAAAACCATAATTAGAAATGCGCCTCAGGCAAGAAAAGACCTCATTTTATCTAGTCCCGGCCTTGGAACATCCAATGCAATGGGGAAATATACCTCCTTGTCAATAATGCGCTATGATGGGATTCTGTACAGTGAGGAGGAAAATGAAATCATTAAGCGTTTTGCTAAGGTGTTAGAGCAGAGCTATACACGTTTCCTCGATATCCAAAAGGCGGAAATACAGGCCAGGGAAGCCCAGATCGAAGCGGCCCTGGAGCGGGTACGGTCCAAAACCATGGCCATGCACAATAGCGAGGATGTGGGCATTACCGTGGTCACCTTGTTCGACGAAGTATTAAAATTGGGTCTGGACAAAACGATACGTTGCGGTATCGGGATACTGGAGGGCAGCGAACAAATGGAAACCTGGTCGGCAACCTCTTATCCGAATGGGGAGGTAGATCTAAAAGTAGGGCTGTTGGACATGACCTTACATCCTTTGTTGGTCGGGGTCAAAAAATCGTGGAAAAATGGGAAGAAAGGATTTAAATACGAACTCAGGGGCAAAGAGGTTGTCAAGTATTACGATGCCCTGAACAAAGCGCCGGAATATCCGTTCCATGTGGATCTGAAAACATTGCCGAAAGTCGCCTATCACAACAGTTTCGTTTTTTCATCGGGCATTCTTTTTGCTTTTACGGAAAATCCGGTTTCCGATGATGCGGTGAAGGTCTTGAACAGATTTGCGAGTGTATTCGGACAAACCTATAGAAGGTACCTCGATCTGCAAAAAGCGGAAGAACAGGCCAGGGAAGCGCAGATCGAGGCGGCGCTCGAGCGGATTCGTTCAAAAGCAATGGCCATGCACAGTTCCGAAGACCTTGCCGATACCGTGGAAATACTTTATAATGAACTGGACACCCTCCAAGTGCATGCATTGAGATTTGGACATGGAAAATTGAATTCGGCCACCAAAACAGTCGAGGTGCATACGGCTACGGATCTGGGGAAAGTGGTAGGTCATTTGCCACTTGAGGGCCATCCGTTGCTGGAAAAGATATATGAACATTACTTGACGAAGGAAGATTTGTACTATACATTGCAGGGAGAGGAACTGAAAAGCTATTACGCTATCTTAAGCCGTTCCATTGAAGTGCCGATACCCCCTGAGGATGCGGTACAACATGGCTATTTTTTCTTTTTAGGGGACACCGCCAATTATGCCTGGTCTGACAGGGCATTGGATGGGGAGGAACTCAAAATATATGGGAGGTTGATTACGGTGTTGAACTTGACATATAAACGCTACGAAGAGCTAAATAATGCAGAGGCCCGCGCCAGGGAAGCACTTATTGAAGCGGCCTTGGATCGGGTACACGGGCAGATCGCCAGCATGCGGTCTACGGCAGACCTGGAACGCATCACGCCTTTGGTCTGGAACGAGCTCAAGACCCTCGGCATACCTTTTATCCGTTGCGGGGTTTTTATCATCGACGAGCCTACCGAAACGGTTCAGGTACATTTATCGGCTCCCGATGGGCATTCCTTGGGGGCCATGCAAATGTCCTTCACCACCAATACCCTTACGGCCAACGCGGTGGCCCACTGGCGCAAAGCCCAGATGTACAAGGCCCATTGGAACCAACAGCAGTTCCTCGAAAATATGCAGACCATGATCGATTTGGGGCAGATCAAGAATAAAAAAGTATATCAGGGGGCCGAACGGCCGCCCGAATCGCTGCACCTTCATTTTTTACCCTTCACCCAAGGGATGTTGTACGTAGGCAGTTCGGAACCACTTGAAGTGGAACAGATCGACCTGGTACAATCCCTGGCCGATGCCTTTGCCATCGCCTATGCCCGCTATGACGATTTTGCCCAATTGGAAAAGGCGAAAGCCCGGGTAGAGACCACCCTGAGCGAACTCAAGACCACCCAAAACCAACTGGTACAGTCCGAAAAAATGGCCTCTTTGGGCGAGCTTACCGCCGGTATCGCCCACGAGATCCAGAACCCCCTGAACTTCGTGAACAACTTTTCGGAAGTGAGCAAGGAGTTGCTGGAAGAAATGATGGAGGAAATGGAAAAAGGCGATGCGGAGGAGGTAAAGGCCATCGCCCAAGATCTGATCCAGAATCTCGAAAAGATCAACCACCATGGCAAACGGGCCGATGGCATCGTCAAAGGGATGCTGCAGCACAGCCGAAGCAGCAGCGGGGAAAAGGAACCTACCGACATCAACACCTTGGCGGACGAATACCTGCGTTTGGCCTACCACGGACTTCGGGCCAAGGACAAAACCTTCAATGCCAGCCTGGAGACGCATTTTGATGCCAATATAGGTAAGGTAGACCTCATGGCCCAAGACATGGGCCGGGTCATCCTCAACCTGATCACCAATGCTTTTTACGTGGTGAAGGAAAAAAAGGAAAAACACCCGGAAGGGTACGAACCTACCGTCACCGTCACCACCCGTAAAGAAAGAAATAAAGTGCAGATAGCAGTAAAGGATAACGGAAACGGCATTCCCGATGCCATCAAAGAAAAAATATTCCAGCCCTTTTTCACCACCAAACCAACGGGGCAGGGCACCGGATTGGGCCTGAGCATGAGCTATGACATCGTCACCAAAGGCCATGACGGCCATCTTGAAGTGAAGACCAAGGAAGGGAAAGGCTCCGAATTCATCATCACCTTACCCATAAACCAATAGACCATGAAGTTGCCAATAGCTGAAGAAAACGAAGTTCGGCAGGTATATGATACCTGGTTAAAAAGCTATCTCAACGGCGACATAAAAGTCTACGACTCCTATCTTGATCCGGAATACCGATTTATAGGTTCTACCGACAATGAAGTGTTTCTGAACAAAAAAGACACCACGAATTTCCTAAAAGCAACGGCCGACCAATTAGCGGGTAAAGCGGAAGTAAGGAACAGTGTCAAAACCGTCGAAAAACTAGGTGATCTTGTCTTTATTACAGAGCTGTTCGATGCCTATTTCCTGAACGATGCCGAGTGGGCGTATTATGGCCGGTTTCGTTTTACCTCCGCCTTGCGAAAAAAGAAAAACGGCTGGCGGTTCGTCTATCAACATTTCTCCATGCCCGATGCAAAGGCCCAAGAGGGCGAAACCCTGGGCACCGAGCAGATTACCAAGGAAAACCAGGAACTCCGTGATGCCATCAAACGGCGTACCGTTGAGCTGGAACAAAAAAATAGGGAACTGCAGATCGAAGCTGCCCTGGAAAAAGTACGGTCCAGGAGTATGGCCATGCACAACAGTGAGGAGCTGTCCGATGTGATCGCAGTGGTTTCCGAACAATTGCAGCAGCTCAAGATCAGGTTCGATCATGTGAGCTTTGCGATCAACAGCGAGGCGGAAGACTACCACTTCTGGACCGCATTGTACGGAAAACCGAAACCATACGAACTCAAGGTCCCCTATCTGGATCATCCCGTGGCGAACCGTGCCAAGGAGGTTCGGGCCAAGGGCCTAAACTTTTATCAGGATACCCTGACCCCCGAGGAGAACAGGCGATGGCTCGAACATGCGTTCAAATATAATCCGGCGGACTATTTGTCCGCAGAAGAAAAGGCATATGTCATGAGCCGTGGTTTTTCCAGGTCCTTTGCCCTGATGCCGAATATCCTGCTCGCTGTGGGCAACTATGCTTCCAAGCCCTATTCGGAGGAGGACAACGAGATCATCAAACGTTTTGCCGGGGTTTTCGAACAATCGTATACCCGTTTTCTTGACCTTCAAAAAGCAGAGGCCCAGGCCAGGGAGTCGCAAGTTGAGGCCGCTTTGGAAAGGGTGAGGGCCAAATCAATGGCCATGCACAAAAGCGAGGAACTGGCCGAACTTTCCCTTGAATTGGTAAAACAGGTCCAGGCCTTGGGAGTGGCCACCTGGTTTTGCGCCTTTAATATTTATGATGATGACCCCAAAGGCTCCTTGGAATGGGGCAGTAATGGTCAGGGTACCTTTCCCAGATACAGAACCCCAAGGGAAGGCATATTCCTTCGCTATTATGAAGCCGGGAAACGAGGAGAAACCTTGATGATCAACGAAATCGGTAAAGATGAATGCCCTGCCCATTATGATTACTTGTGCACCTTGCCCGGTGTTGGGGAACAGTTGCTCCAAATGAAGGAGGCCGGAATATCTTTTCCAAAGTCGCAGATCGACCACGTGGCCTTTTTTAAATATGGCTATATCCTGTTTATTACCTATGAGCCTGTACCGGAATCCCATGATATTTTTAAACGCTTCGCCAAAGTTTTTGAACAGACCTATACCCGCTTCCTCGATTTACAGAAAGCCGAGGAACTGGCCAAACAGGCACAGATCGATCTGGAAAACCTGATCGACGCCAAGAAAAAAACCGATGAGGCATTGACCGAATTAAAGGCCACCCAATCCCAACTGATCCAATCCGAAAAAATGGCCAGTCTGGGCGAACTTACCGCCGGCATCGCCCATGAGATACAGAACCCGCTCAACTTTGTCAATAATTTCTCGGAGGTGAGCAACGAGCTGATAGACGAGATGAAGGAAGAATTTGAAAAAGGGGATAAAGATGAAGCATTCGCCATTGCCGATGACATCAAACAAAACCTGGCAAAAATCCATCATCATGGGCAGCGGGCCGATGCCATCGTAAAAGGCATGCTGCAGCACAGCCGCAGCAGCAGCGGGGTGAAAGAGCCCACAGACATCAATGCGCTCTGCGACGAATACCTAAGGTTGGCCTACCATGGCCTAAGGGCCAAGGACAAAACCTTCAATGCCACCCTGAACACCGCTTTCGACCCAACCATCGGCAAGGTGAACGTGGTGCCCCAGGACATGGGCCGGGTCATCCTGAATTTGATCACCAATGCGTTTTATGCCGTAACCGAAAGGAAAAATGCCCCTCTGCCCCCGGCCCCTATAGGGGTGGTCACTTATGAGCCCACCGTAACCGTCAGCACCAAGCGGCTACCCCCCCCTATAGGGGCCGGGGGCGGGACAGTGGAAATCTCGGTAAAAGACAACGGCAACGGCATCCCGCAAAAGGTGCTTGACAAGATCTTCCAGCCCTTTTTTACCACCAAACCCACCGGGCAGGGAACTGGATTGGGACTGAGCATGAGCTATGACATCCTTACCAAAGGTCATGGCGGAAAAATAACAGTCGAATCCAAGGAAGGGCAGGGCACCGAATTTTCAATCAATCTTCCCATCTTATGAAAAAGGGGGCGCAACAAAACGACTTTGAAGGACGGCTGATCTACGAAAGGATGATCGAGGTATTACTCTCCTATAAACCTGTAGAAGATCTCAAAGAAACCGTCCACCTAAATTTCCTGGGTTATGGTACTGCGGCCCATGAATTTTTTGAAAGCAGAAAGCATTTGATGCAGATGGCCAAAACCCAGGCCGAACAGATGCGTCATCAGCATATAGAAATCAAACGCAAACCGATCGTGGATCGGTTGTTGGGCAAGGGTACGACCTACCTCATCGTCGAGGAATTTGAACTGTATATGGCAGACCATGACCATCGAATGCCCCTGAGGCTTTCGACCCTCCTGGAACGCATCGACGAAAAATGGCTCATTACCCATTTCCACGGATCCACGCCCGACACCAATATCGCGGAAGATGAAGCCCTCCCGGAGGAAGGCCTTCGAAAGAAAAACGAAGAACTGGAAGCAAAGATCAAAGAACGTACCCGAGATTTAGAAATCGAGGCCGCCTTGGAAAGGGTGCGGAGCAGAACCATGGGAATGCAAAAAAGCGAGGAACTCAAAGAGGTGATTCAGGTGGTTTACGATCAGTTCATTTGCTTAAATATCCAAATTGAACATACCGGGTTTATACTGGATTACAAAAAAAGGGTCGATATGCACATTTGGCTGGCGGACAAGAACGAAGTTCCCTCTGAAATTTTCCTACCTTATTTTGATTGTGCACATTGGAAAAGTTTTAATGAAGCTAAAAAGAATGGAAACAGCTTATTTAGCAATCATCTGTCTCTTAAAGAAAAAAACAAATTTTACAAAGATCTTTTTAAGCTGGTTCCGAATGTACCGGAAGAAACAAAGAAATATTACTTCTCAGCCTCTGGACTTGCCATTTCAACTGTTCTTCTGGATACCATTGGATTGTACATCGAGAATTTTTATGGCATCCCTTATTCAGAGGATGAGAATAACATATTAATGCGTTTTGGGAAAGTATTCCAACAAACCTATACCCGATTCCTCGACCTGCAAAAAGCGGAGGCACAGGCCAGGGAGGCACAGATCGAAGCTGCTTTGGAGCGGGTACGATCTCGGAGCATGGCCATGTCATCGAGCAGTGAACTGGTGGAGGCCTCTGACGTGATGCTAGCCGAGTTGAAGAAACTCGACATCCATGCCTTGCGCATTGGGATCTGCACGATCGACAAAGAAACGGAGGCGGCAGAAATATGGTCACGGTCCGAAATCAATGGCAAAGTCGAGAAGACTATTTTGGGTTTGGTGCCCAAAGGGGTCCATGCCATCTTCGATGACATGGTGAAAGCCTGGAAAGAAAAACGACCCTCTTTTTCAAGCACAAGAACCGGCATGGAAGTAAAAAACTATTATAAAGCGCTTGCTCCCTATCTCACCTATCCCCTGCCTGAAAACTATAATGAACAGGAAGCCCTTTCCGCCTTCTTTTTTCCGGAAGGATCCTTAAATGTGGTATCGATAGAACCTTTGCAAAAAGAGGAAGAAGTGATCATGCTCCGCTTTGCAAAGGTGTTCGGACTCATTTATCGCCGTTTCCAAGATCTTCAAAAAGCAGAAGCGCAAGCCAGGGAGGCCGAGATAGAATTGGCCTTGGAAAGGGTCCGTTCGAGGGCCATGGCCATGCAAAATTCGGAAGAACTGAATGCCCTGATAGGCACGGTATTTACCGAACTGACCAAACTCGATTTAGAACTTACCCGCTGTTTGATAGCGATCTATGAGCCTGATGGGAAAGGTAGTAGATGGTGGCTGGCCAACTCGGAAGCACCTTTGGAACCCAACAATTTCTTTATACCATATCACAAATTGCCTGCCTATCTTGCTTTTTTAAAGGCATGGAAAGCACGGACCTTAAAATACCAATATGTATTGGAAGGCCCTGAAAAAGTAGCCTGGGACGATTACCTATTTTCAAAGACCGAATTGGCTACCCTCCCAGATTTTGTAAAAGCCAGTATGCGGGAACCGGAGCGAATAATATTGGCCCAATCCTACAATAGTTTTGGCTTCCTTCACGCCTCGAGCTTGGAGCCGCTTTCCGAAGAACATTTCGATATCCTCCTTCGTTTCGCCAAAGTCTTCGATCTTACCTATACCCGGTTTAATGATCTTAAACAGGCAGAAGTCCAAGCAAGGGAAGCACAAATAGAGACTGCATTGGAAAGGGTGCGTTCCCGAAGCATGGGGATGCAGAAAAGTGACGAACTTTTTAAAGTCGGCGAAGTATTGTACAGGGAACTCTCTCGACTCGGAATTGAAAACCTTACTACCGGGTATGTACTATTTGATGAAAAAGCGAGGATAGGTTTTAGTCATGGCGTTAACCCAGCGGATGGTAGCATTAGGCACATCGCAACGGGTATGCCACACGACGAGACCCCTGTAATGAAATCCATCGTAAAAAGTTGGAAAAAGCAGGAACCTTTGTTGATCATAGAACTGAATGAAGAAGAAACCATAAAACATCAAACCTTTATAGCCGAAAGGAGCACCAATTTTCCCCTTACTGCCGAAAAATTAATAGCTATTTCTCCGAAACGGTTGAAAATTCACACCTTGAATTTCAAACAAGGCTATTTATTGATTATTGGCAAAACCTTGTTATCAGAACAACAACAAGGTTTGGCTATTCGTTTTGCCAAGGTATTCGAACAAGTCTATACCCGATTCCTCGATCTCCAAAAAGCAGAGGCATTGGCGCACAAATCAAAAATTGAAGTGGCCCTTGAAAGAGTAAGGGCCAGGGCGTTGGCCATGCAGCAGCCCGAGGAACTCGTGGAAGTGGCCGATGTGATGCGGCTCGAAATGGGCCTGTTGGGCGTGGAGGCCCTGGAAACCAGCTCAATCTATCTCAATAAGACCGAAGCGGGGGAAGCGGAGTGCTGGTATTCGCTCAAGGATATCCGGGAAGAAGACAAGAAATTCGTGGCCGATCATTTCAAGCTCGACTACAACGATACCTGGGTAGGCAGAAAAATGCTCGATTTTTACCGATCCACGGATAAGGAAGTCTCCATTGTGATGCAGGGCGACGATCGTAAGGAATGGATCGACTACTGTACACAACAGTCGCCCGTATTCCAGGGTTATTATGGGGAGGTGATTCCAGATCGTACGTATCACCTGTGCAAATTTTCCAACGGGGCCATTGGTGCGGCCACCCCCGGGGACATCTCTGCCGAAAGCTGGGACCTGCTGCGAAGGGCAGCATCGGTTTTTTCATTGGCCTATTCCAGGTTCAAGGATCTGACACAGGCCCGGTTCGACCTGAAACAATTGAAAGAAGAAAAGCAGCGGGCAGAAAGCGCGCTTACAGAACTGAAAGCCACCCAATCCCAGCTTATCCAGTCCGAAAAAATGGCCAGCCTTGGCGAGCTCACCGCCGGTATCGCCCATGAGATCCAGAACCCCTTGAATTTCGTGAACAATTTCTCGGAAGTGAGCAACGAGCTGATCGATGAGATGAAGGAAGAATTTGAAAAAGGGGACAAGGAAGAAGCCTTTGCCATTGCCGATGACATCAAACAAAACCTTGAAAAAATCCACTACCACGGCAAGCGGGCCGATGCCATTGTCAAGGGCATGCTGCAGCACAGCCGTAGCAGCAGCGGCCAAAAAGAACCTACCGATATCAATGCCCTTGCCGATGAATATTTGCGCCTGGCCTACCACGGCCTGCGGGCCAAGGACAAAAGCTTTAACGCTACCTTGAATACCGATTTCGACCCCAGTATCGGCAAAATACCTGTAGTGCCACAGGACGTGGGCCGGGTGGTCCTGAATTTGATCACAAATGCGTTTTATGCCGTAACCGAAAAGTCCTCCTTCGCCAAGACTTCGGAGGAGGACTATGAGCCCACCGTATGGATAAGCACCAAGCGGCTATCCTCCCCATTAGGGGCTGGGGGCTGGGGCGAGAAGGTTGAAATCTCCGTCAAAGACAACGGCAACGGTATTCCAGAAAAAGTAAAAGAAAAAGTATTCCAGCCCTTCTTTACCACCAAGCCCACAGGCCAGGGTACTGGCTTGGGATTGTCCCTATCTTACGATATCGTCAAGGCACATGGGGGGGAATTGAAAGTAAAGACAAATGAAGGAGAGGGTACGGAATTCAGCATTATGCTGCCGATACCGGCTGATCAATAAACCAATGACCATGAAAAGAAACCATACCAGCCTTTCCATCACTGTGCCCATTGCAATCTTATTTTTGCTTTTTGCTTCCCCCCTATTT
>JBATHI010000086.1:0-5165 GCA_049666645.1 Flavobacteriaceae bacterium
GTATTTCACCGGGACTAGGGATGCGCTATAGGGCATTGAACCAACAAACCGCCAACCTCCCTTTATTGTCGCCGAAAGAGCTTTTTGATTTTATCGGGAATGCCACTGAGTCGAGCATCCACACCGGTGTCATCAATGGCCTGTGCCACGAGCTGGACGGATTTATATCCCAATATCGATCGCGTTTTCTACATTTAACAGTTATTTTAACAGGTGGGGATGCCCAATTTTTGTCAAAACGATTAAAAAATACCATATTTGCGGATTCCAATTTTCTCCTACTAGGGTTAAATTATTTATTGGAATACAACAAGCAATAAATGGTAAAAAAAATTGTAGTTGCTGTGCTGTTTTTTACAGCCCTGGGGCTGTATTCCCAAAACGGCACGGTATCGCCCTATTCCTATTTTGGGATTGGAGAGTTACGGGCCGCCAGCACGGTAGAAAATCAAATGATGGGTGCCATCGGTGTATATGGGGACAGCATCCATCTCAATTTAACCAACCCCGCTGCCTATAGCAAATTGGGCCTTCAAGTAGGCGAAAATTTTGGCATTACCACCTACACTGCCGGGATTTCCCAAAATCGCATCCGATTGAAAAGCTTTAGCGAGGAACAAAACACATCGGTCACCAATTTAGACTATCTCGCTTTGGGCTTTAGTCTTGGCAAGGGTTTCGCGGTAGGAGCGGGCATCCTTCCATTCTCTTCCGTAGGCTATAACCTACTTTCCCAAAGTGAAAACAGCAGTGGTGCACAGGTGAATAATCTGTTCACGGGCGAAGGGGGCCTGAACAGGGCATACTTCTCTGCCGGGTATGAACTTTTGCAAGCCTTGAGCATAGGGGTGACGGCAAACTTCAATTTTGGGACGTTGGAAAGTCAACGTGTACAAAGCGTTGAAAACGTGCAATTTGGAACAAAGGACCAAAGAACTTCCAAGGTGAACGGAATGGATTTCAACTATGCCCTCTATTATACGCCTTTGATCAAAGACAAATATACCCTATTTGCCAGTGCAAGGGTAAATACCCAGGCCAATCTGGCTTCCGAAAATTCGAGGGAATTGGGCTCTTTCCTCATATCCGAGGAACAGAATATCGAGACCATCGAGGTAGATTTGGAGGCCCAGGGTTTAAAGAATACGGATATCAAGATACCTACCACGACTACCTTGGGACTCGGCTTCGGGGAGGATAGAAAATGGTTTTTGGGTGCGGAATATAGTTTTCAAAAACTGAGCACTTATTCGAATGACTTTCTTGCGGTTGATAACTTGGTCTATCAGGATGCCAGTTCATACGCCTTGGGTGGTTTTTTTATCCCCGACCACACTTCCTTCGACGGCTACTTCAAGCGTGTGACCTACAGGGCGGGAATTCGTTATGATAAAACAGGGATGCTTGTGAATAATACAGAAATTAATAATTTTGGCATAACATTTGGAGTTGGACTACCACTTGGCCGAAGTTTTTCCAATCTCAACCTTGGTTTTGAACTGGGAAGAAGGGGAACTACCTCCGCCGACCTTATCGAGGAAAGTTATCTGAAGATTAATTTAGGTTTGTCTTTTAACGATCTTTGGTTTCAGAAAAGGAAGATAAATTAATAAAATTTAGTACATTAACCACTTTAAAATACTGAACAAATGAAAAAGAAATGCTACTTCACGGCAATATTGCTTCTAGGGTTGATGGGCATCAGCCTAGGCCAGGCCCAAAATCCTGAGTGCAATACCAATCTTTCCATTTATGTGGAACATGCAAAGGTCAAAAATTATGACGCGGCCTATACGCCTTGGAAAATGGTCTATGACAACTGTCCTGATATCAACTGGGCTAATTTCGCCTACGGGGAAAGGATACTGAAGGATAAGATCGACAAAAGTTCCGGAGCGGAAAAAGATGGCCATATCAAGGATCTTTTGGCATTGTTCGACAACAGTCTTAAATATTTCCCCAACAAGGCCAAATTGGCCGATGTGGTCAAGGACAAGGTTCTATTGCAATACGATAATAAAATGATATCCGATGATCAGATTTATGGTCAACTCCACGAAGCCTTTACCAAGGATAAGTCGAACTTCAAGGATCCCAAGGCCCTATATCTTTATTTTTCAAGTTTGGTAGATTTGCACAGTACCGGAAAAAAGGAGCTGCAAGAGGTTTTTGATGCCTATGACGACGTGACCGAGAAAATCGAGGAAGAGAACAAAAAGCTCACCGACCAGATCACTACCTTATTGCCCAAGGAAGAGAACAATACTTTGACTTCAAAAGAGACAAAACAACTCAGCGCAGCTACGACCAATTCCGAATCATTTGGAAAGATCGCAGGCAGTATCGATTCCAAATTGGGGGCTCTGGCCAATTGCGAGAACCTGATTCCGTTGTACGAGAAAGGTTTCGATGCCAAGAAGGGCGATATTACATGGGTCAAAAGGGCAGTGGGGAGAATGTTCAACAAAGAATGTACCGACGACCCCATGTTCAAAAAATTGTTCGAGGCACAATTGGCGCTCGATCCCTCCGCCGATGCTTATGTTTATGGCGGTACCTTGAAACAAAAATCGGGTGACACCAATGGTGCGGTTGCGGATTTTAACAAGGCACTGCAACTGGAGACCGATTCTTACAAGCGTTCGAACATCGCCTATAAAGTGGCCACCATTTATAGAAGGGGAAGTAAATCAACCGCCAGAAATTATGCACAAAAGGCCATCGATGCGAATCCTGCCAATGGTAGGGCCTATTTGTTGATCGCCAGCCTTTATGCGGAAAGTGCGAATGAATGTGGCAATACCCCATTTGAAAAACGGGCCATTTATTGGAAAGCGGCGGATATGGCGAGAAAAGCCGCACGTGTCGATCCAGCTGTGCGTTCCAACGCCAACCAGGCAGCTGCCAGTTATTCGGAACGTGCTCCGACCAAGGAAATGATCTTTACCGAAGGAATGGCCGGGAAAACGGTGAGCTTTAGTTGTTGGGTAGGGGGCAGCGTTACCGTTCCCAACCTATAGAATGTCAGCCCCAAGAAAATATCACTTTATCAGCATTGCGGCCATCATGGTCGCAATGCTTTTTTTATCATGCAACGACGATTACAAAAGGGTGGGGGAAGAGGCTATCCCGATAATTTATCCGCAGGGCATAGCCGAAAATTTTGTGCTTACCTATACAGAGGCCACTGAAAGTTTGGAAGCGGAAGACAGTGAACCTTCAAAAGTCATCGCCGTGCTGACCAGCCCGCTAAGTAATAATTTCGATAATTTGGTCTTTCCACATAAAACCTTCCCAAAAGGTTTGCAAGTGGATCTCTTTGATGAGAATGGCAATAAAAATACGATCAATGCAGACTTTGGAATTATTTATTCCGCGACCAATTTGATAGATTTACGGGGGAATGTGGTCGTGGAAACATTTGACGGCAAAAAATTGGAAGCCCCACAATTATATTATGACCAGGACAGCGAATGGATATTTACCCAGGCGAAATTCAAGTTTACCAATCCTGAGGATGGCACCATCATGGACGGCGAAGGCATGGATTTCAGCAAAGATCTTGGTTTTTTCAATGCCCACAAGACCTATGGCTTGATGACCATTAAAGAAGAAAGCAATGATTAAGATTTTAAAGTATACCGAATATGTTTATTTGATCGTGGCGCTTTTCTCCATGTATCGCATTTTTACCGATTGGAATACCGACAGGCAAAATGCCTATCTGTTTGTTTTCTTTGCAGTGGTTTCTGTCGGGATGTTTCTTTTTAGGAGGAACTATCGAAAGAAATTTGAACAGCGTAAACGAGATAACCCGTCGTAATTGTGGAGACTTCAATCCTTATCATCTTACTGTGCCTTGTGTTTTCCGCTTTTTTTTCCGGAATGGAAATTGCCTTTATCTCGGCAAATAAAATTCATATTGAAATAGAGAAAAAACAGTCGGGTTTTCTGGCCAAGGTACTCACCCGCTTAACCGAAAAGCCATCCAAGTTTATTGCCACCATGCTCATAGGCAATAACATTGCCCTGGTCATCTATGGGTTTTATATGGGGGAATTGTTGTTGAACTGGTTTCTAAGCATGGAACCCTATGGGAGCGATTTCATGCGGATCCTTTTCACCGATTTCAGCTTATTGGCGCAGACGATCATCTCCACCCTGATCATTTTGTTCACCGCCGAGTTCCTGCCCAAAGTGATGTTTCAGATCTATTCCAATTCCCTGCTCAAATTGCTCGCGGTGCCTGCCTATTTGTTCTATTTTCTTTTTTCCTTTATTTCCGATTTCATCATCAAGGTTTCTGACCTTATCTTAAAGGTGTTTTTTAAGACTGAGGGCGATGAGGTTCAATTGGCATTCAGTAAAGTGGAACTTGGCGATTATATCAATGAAAAAATGGAAACGGTTGAGAAGGAAGACGACATCGACTCTGAAATCCAAATTTTCCAGAATGCCCTGGAATTTTCTGAGGTTAAGGCCAGGGAAGTGATGGTGCCCAGAACTGAAATTACCGCCGTTGAACTTCATGATAGCCCCAAGAACCTTACAAAACTATTTTCAGATACCGGGTATTCCAAAATATTGATTTTCAAAGACACGATCGATAACATTATCGGCTACGTCCATTCTTATGAATTGTTCAAAAAACCTAAAACGATAAAAAATATTTTGCTGCCCGTTGAGTTTGTTCCCGAAACCATGTTGATACAGGATATTTTGAACGTTCTCACCAAAAAGCGCAAAAGTATCGCGGTGGTCTTGGATGAGTATGGCGGCACATCGGGTATCATGACGGTGGAGGATATCATCGAGGAACTGTTTGGCGAAATTGAAGACGAACACGACACCACCGATTTGATCGAAGAACAGGTCAACGAACATATGTATAAACTTTCGGCCCGCCTTGAAGTCGATTACCTGAACGAAACCTACAAATGGGCACTTCCGGAAAGTGATGAATATGAAACCTTGGGCGGTATGATCGTGAACGAAATGGGTGAAATACCCGATCAGCACTCTGAAATCATTATGGGCAATTTCAAGTTCACCATTCTGGAAGTGTCGAATACAAAAATCGATCTGGTTTCGATGGAAATCGAGGAAAATGTCTAAAAACCAGCTTTTCAATCTGTTATTACTGCCTATTTCGCCTTCCTCCCAAT
>JBATHI010000087.1:0-2131 GCA_049666645.1 Flavobacteriaceae bacterium
GATCAGTACACTGCAAATGCAATACCTTACCAGGGCCATCGCCTTCCCCGCGGGCTATACCATCAAGGATGTGAAAGACGCCTCTGGAAAAGACATGAACTCCATGGTGAACCATACCATGATGAAAGTAAGGCTTAGCGAACCCTTGGTTTCTGGAAGCTCCATAAGCTTTTCAATGGGTTGGTCCTACCCCATCACCGACCGCTCCAAATTCCTGCTGTCGCGGGAAGGCTATGAATATTTCCCCGAAGACGGCAATACCGTGTATCTGATTGCCCATTGGTTTCCAAGAATGGCCGTCTATAACGATACGGAGGGATGGCAAAACAAGCAATTTCAACGTCTGGGTGAGTTCGCGTTGGAGTTTGGAGATTATAATGTGGAGATCAAAGTGCCCGCAGACCACATCGTTGCCGCTACCGGTATCCTCGAAAACAGTGAAGCTGTGCTCAGTATGGATCAAAGAAAGAGAATGGATCTTGCCCGCGCCTCTTACGATGCTCCCGTAATGATCATCACCCCTGAGGAGGCCAGGGCCAAGGAAAGCCAAAAAGCAAGGAAGTTGAAAACTTGGAAGTTCAGTGCGAAAAATGTGCGGGATTTCGCCTTTGCCTCTTCCCGTAAATTCATCTGGGACGCCCAAGCAGTCAAATTCTCGGACCATACCACCATCGCCATGTCGTTCTATCCCAAAGAAGGCTTGCCCGTTTGGCGCGAAGAATCGACCAAGGCGGTTATCGCTGCCTTGCAGGTGTATTCCGAAGCTACTTTTGAATATCCATACCCCGTGGCCATTTCGGTGAACACATCCAACATCGGTATGGAATTCCCCATGATCAGTTTTAATGGGGGGCGCCCGGTCGACGGAAAAATGAGCGACCAGGCCAAAGGGGGCATGATCCGTGTGATCGTACATGAAGTGGGCCACAACTGGTTCCCGATGATCGTGAGTTCCGATGAAAGACAATGGATGTGGATGGATGAGGGCCTGAACACCTATCTGGATCAAAAAACCATGGCAGAGCGGTACCCTGAACACCACAGCATTACCCCCAATGACATCGTGCCCTATATGAGCGGGGATAAAAGCATTATGCGCCCCATTATGACAACTTCCGACAATGAACTGCTGCAGCAAATGGGCGCCAATTTTTATAACAAGCCCACCGTAGGTTTGCAAATCTTGAGAAATTCGGTGATCGGGCCAGAGTTGTTCGATGAGGCCTTTAAGGAATATGCCAACAGATGGAAATACAAACATCCCAATCCGGCCGACCTTTTCCGAACGCTGGAAGATGCCACGGCCACCGATCTCGACTGGTTTTTCAGGGGCTGGTTCTTCACCACCGATCAGGTGGATATGGAGCTTTCGCAGGTGAAATGGTTCAAGGTGTTTGAAAAGGACATCAACATCGAAAACCAAATCAAGATAGTAAGCTTAAAAATACCCAGTGAAAACACCAACAGTGAGGCAAACGACTTCTCTGCTGGACCCGAAGATATCACCATGGTCACCACTGCCGATGAACAGTTCGGCGAATTTCTTTCCAGGCTCGACGAGCCCGAACTCCGCAAACAACTTTCAGAAAAAAACATCTACGAACTGATCATTAAAAATGTTGGGGGTCTGGTGATGCCGGTCAGTATTTCATGGACCTATAAGGATGGCAGCACGGAAATAGATCGGCTTCCCGCAGAGGTGTGGCGCCTCAACGAGCAAGTGATCAAAAAGACCTTTGTAAAGGAGAAGGAAGTGATACAGGTGACCCTGGATCCCAATTTCGAGTTTGCCGATATCGATGCCGAAAACAATACGTTTCCCAGGAGTGAAGCACCTTCGGAATTCGATCAGATAAAGTCAAATAACTAAAGGTTCTTGAAAACCCTTTTACCATAGTCTCCCTAGAAAACTTAAGTTGATATGATCCGCTTTTTTAGATTATCGAAGCTATATCACGCCTTGGCTTGATCAAAGGTTAGTTAGGCTTTTGGCTGAGATACCCGCTTGCGGCCATCATCAAAATACAAAAAGAAACCATGATTAAGTTTTTTCGAAGAATTAGATTAGACCTTATGGAGAAAAACAAAACAGGCAAGTACTTCAAATATGCCCTAGGGGAAATTGTATTGG
>JBATHI010000088.1:0-6224 GCA_049666645.1 Flavobacteriaceae bacterium
TGATAGGCCCAGCCCGAAAAAATCGTGGCTTCCACGCTGTTCAATGGATAGTCCCCTTGCCATGTGGTCAACCGGTCGAGCAGCTTCGCCTCTTCATCGGTAAGTTGTTTCACATCTATGGCCTTGGCCAAGTCTTTGGCCACGGATGGGTTGACCGAAGAGGTAACATCATTGATCATTTTACCCACGGCTTCACGGTCCCAATCGTTTTTGGCATCCAACAGACTTACGATCCGCTTCGCACGGTCTTCGGGCAAATAATACCCAGGATAAAGCATGCCCGCAATGGAATCGGGCTGGTTGTTCGCGGAATACACGTAATGCCAAGGGGGATTGATCGCCTGTGGGTTTTGGGAAAAATCGAGATAATCCTTGTTTGGGGATAGTCCGGAATTTGCGTTTTGCACAAACTTGGTATTTACGCTATCAGGAATTTGATATAAGGTAGCAGTGGCCCACCAGGCCACATTGCCTTCTGCATCCCCGTACATGATGTTCAGACCGGGCCCATGGATTTTCGGCAATGCACTTTGGAATGCTTCGAGGTCTTCCGCGTGCGACAGGTCGTAGAGCGCTTCCATGACCTTATTTTCATGATGGGTATAAATCCACCACATGGAGATGGGCCTATCACCTGTGATCTGATCGGCTATGCCGTTCAATACCGGGCCGTTTTTTGTTTTCCTGAAGGTGAAGGTGATATCCTCGGCATCCTTTACTTTGATCGTTTTGGTCACATATTGGTAGGGGACCCAGGTGTCGTTCCAGCGATATAGGGTGCTGTCTGAGGGATGGGGCTCTTCATAGTAAAAATCAACATCGTCGTTCTCGAACATGGTCATGCCATAGGCCAATTTTGTGTTATGGCCCAATAGGGCAAACGGAACCCCGCCCAAATGATAGCCGTATTTTTCATAGGTGGGGGTGTTCAAATGCGCTTCGTACCAAACAGAGGGCTGTGAAAACCCTATATGGGGATCGTTCGCGAAGATGACTTTCCCATTCTTGGTTTTTTCAGGGGCGATGACCCAACTATTGCTGCCTTCAAACAAAGGAATGGATAGGTCCTTGAGTGTTTGCATCACCGAGGCGGTCATGGTATTGGCCACAGTGTCGATGGCCATTGGGTTATAATTTTTGATCCATACGGTATTGGGATCCACATTTATTTCCAGATCCGCCAAATAAGCGGGACCCAATTTGTCGTAGATTTCTGTGAGCAAAGGATCGGTTTTATGGCCCATGGCAAAATTAAAGGCCATATATCCCATAATATTATAAATGTCTTTCAGTTCGAAGGCTTCCTTCTCTATACCGGTCAAATAAAATTCCACCGGGGTCGAACCTTCTTCCAAAAACTGGTTGATGCCTTCCAGATAGGCAGTCGAATACTGCACCGAAGGACTTTTGGGATCGAGGGCGTCGACAATGGCCACGGAAGCATCGTCAATGCCCAAGGCAATGAAAAATTGATCATTTTGGGTGGCGACATCGCCAAAGACTTCGGACAATCGGCCCGGGGCAATACGACGTAAAAGTTCCATCTGCCATAGTCGGTCTTGGGCATGGACATATCCCAGCGCACGAAAAGCATCCGCTTCGTTTTGGGCATAGATATGGGGAACCCCATAGGTGTCAAAGTACACTTTGACTTCTTCCTTATTGTTACGCATTACTTTTTCCCCACCATAATCGGGTTTGTGGGAATAGACGAATATGCCTGAAATCAATGCCAAAATTCCCAACAGGGCAAGTAGGGACCAGCCGACGATTTTTAAAAATCTCATAATAGATGCTTATTGACGAAAGATAGGATTTTTAAACAATTCTTGGCAATGACCGGGACCCTAAAAATGAATGGCCAGGAAATTTATTGTATGAAGTCAAGGTTTTTGGCCAATGCCCCATGGTTTTGCAAGCCTTCTGTAAGCCATGCCCTGTAGGTTTCGGCGTCGGTACTCTGAATGGACGCATTCAATACATCAAGTCCTGGGGAAAGCAATACATAGTAAGGTTGCGAAGCCGCACCAAAATTAAGGGTTTGAAAAGTGCCCCATTTCTGTCCTATGGTCTTGATCCGTTTAACACGCCCAGAGTCGAAACGATAATCGAACTGTTGTTCTTCAGGAAGCTCGGCACCATCATCAACATATAGCGAGATCAAAACAAAATCATCTTTCAACAAGGGATATACCCCGGCATCGCTCCACACATTTTCTTCCATTTTCCGACAATTGGCACAGGCCCAACCGGTAAAGTCGAGCAAAATGGGCTTGCCGACCTTTTTTGCATGGGCCACACCCTCATCAAAATCCTTAAAACAATCGATGCTCAAGGGACATTCGCTCTTTTGTTCAAAAAGGCTGTAGAAATCAGGAGGCGGGAGGCCGCTCAACAGTTTTAGATCGATTGCTTTGACCACCCCCAAAATCAAATAGAGGGCAAAACCCAAGGTGACCAAGCCAAAAGCCTTCCTGGTTTTCGAGAGGTTTTGTTTGGGCCCATCATGTGGAAATCGGAATAGGCCGAACAAGTAAATGGCCATCAAAAGGAACAGGAGAATCCACACCACTAAAAAAACCTCTCGTTTGAGTAGTCCCCAATGCCCCACCAAGTCGGCATTGGACAGAAATTTCAACGCCAAGGCCAACTCCAAAAATCCGAGCACCACTTTTACCGTGGTCATCCATCCGCCCGATTTAGGAAGGGAATTCAGCCATGCCGGAAACAAGGCGAAGAGCCCGAACGGGAGGGCCAATGCCACCCCAAAACCGGTCATCCCGGCCGAAAGGTTGGTCGCCACATCCCCTTCGGCCAGGGCCGTGCTCCCCAATAAGCCTCCCAAAATGGGACCCGTACAGGAGAAGGAAACAATCGCCAGGGTCACTGCCATAAAAAAGATGCCCACTGCCCCACCTATGCTACTGGAGGCAGAATCCATCTTATTGGCCCATGAATTGGGCAAGGTGAGTTCATAATATCCAAAAAAGGAAAACGCAAAAAACACAAAGATCAGGAAGAATGCGATATTGAGCCAAACATTGGTCGCTATGGTGTTCAATATCTGGGAATCAATCGAATCGAAAAGGTGAAAAGGGAGGCTCAGCAAGAAGTAGATCAGCACAATGAAAAATCCGTACAGTAAGGCATTGAAGATGCCTTTTGACTTCTTTCGGGACTGTTTCGTAAAAAATGAGACGGTTAACGGTATCATGGGGAATACACAGGGGGTCAGCAGTGCGATCAGGCCCCCTAAAAATCCTAGAATGAAGATACGCCGCAGCCCACTTCCCGACCCCACCGCATTGTCATTGCCATCATTTAGTAATTCCTTGTTTTTCAAATCGAGTTTCAGCTTGTCACCCATGGAAATACTACGCGCATCCACCGCTTTTTCCTCCAGTACCGTGGCACCTCCGTCAAGTGAAAAGACAAAGTCAATATCTGCCGGGATACAAACTTCCTTGCAGACCTGGTAAAACAGGTTCACTTCGATCTGCCGAACTTCCGGTTTAAGCAATCTTATTTTTTGCGTAAAAACAAGGTTTTGCTTAAAAAAGGTTTCCTCTACCTCGAAAATATCACTGTATTCCTTTATCGTTTCACTTTCCTCGGTTTTACCGACCAGTTCATAATCCTCCCCAGCTTTGGGATAGGTAAATACACTGGGCAGGGACCCCCCGTCTGCCGTAAATTGCGAATACACATGCCAGCCTTCAAAAATGCTGCCCTTCATGATAAGATCGTATTCGGTGTCGGATTTCTTATCGATTTCATGGGACCAGAGCACCGGGTCGTTATCATCTTGTGAAAACATACACAAGACATTGAATAACAACGATATATATAATACTATATGTTTCATTGGTTCAATGTAAATTTTAGGACGCTATCTGTGTTTTCGGTTACCTTGAATCGTTCATCGGCCCGTTTGCCGATAACCCAGACCACCTTATCATCGGAACAAAGCAACCATTGACGTTCTTTGGAAATGGCATCGTATTTCTCGTCTTTGAAAAACTTCGAAAGTTTCTTGGTACCCTTCATTCCAATGGGGTGAAAATAGTCTCCTTTTTTCCATTTCCTGACGGTCAGCGGATACTTTAACGTTTTTTTGTCTGTATATAGTACATTTTTATCCAAAACGCCCATGGCCTTTACCTCTTCAACGATAATAGGCACGGGCTGCTCTATTTCGGTCTGCCCTTCTTCAATCGCATAGGTCTTGGCATCCACTGCTTGGTGTTCTTCCAAGAGCAGTGCCTCCCTGGCCCTGATCAATCGGTGCGTTTTGGAATATACCGCTTTCCCGCTAATGGCGTCGATCAGGTGCGCGATGTCGTTCCACGCCGTAAATCCATAATCGGAGAACAGATGGTACAAATAACCTTTGAGCGGATGAAGTTGCCGAAGGTCAGGAATATTGATCTCGATGAATCCTTTTTTTAGGTGGAAGATTTCTTTTTTAAGTGCGGTAATATGGTTGTGAAGCATGGCCGCCGTTTCTGATAGATGTAATTGTGTCAGATGGAAGTTTTCCGGGAAAGTTGGGTGCAACTCCTTTAAGTGGGGCACGATATGATGCCTGATCTTGTTCCTGAGGTATTTTGTTTCGGCGTTCGTGCGGTCTTCCCGCCATTCCAATTTTTCCTGCTCGGCATAGGCCAGGATCGTTTCTTTCGAAAACAACAAAAGCGGTCTGGAAATCGATTCGGTCTTTTCGGGAATTCCTGTCAGGCCTTCAATACCCGTACCTCTCGAAAGATTGATCAGAAAAGTCTCGAGATTGTCATCGCCATGGTGTGCCGTGACCAGGGTTTTGTATTCGTTTTCCCGCATGAGTTCGGCAAACCAGGCATAGCGAAGATCCCTTGCAGCCACCTGTAATGACAATTTATGTTGGTTGATATAGCCAAGGGTGTCGAAATGGATCACATAGAATCTTTTCTTCATGGCTTTGGCCAATCTCCCCACAAAATGCTCATCTTCCAGGCTGTCGTTGCCCCGCAATTGAAAGTTGCAATGGGCGATGGAGAATTTAAGTTTTAAAGATTGACAAAGATGCGCCAGCACCACACTATCTACCCCCCCACTACAGGCGAGGAGAAAAGGAGATTCTTGGAGCTCCGGAAAATGGTTTTCGATATGTTCGGCGAATTGGGCTAACACAGGGCAAAGTTAGGAAGAATTGTAGATAAGGCAGGTTGATCCTGAAATAAACAAGGGTTTTGAATCTTTTACATACCCACTTCGGTCGATTGACCCTATTTGAGGAATGCATACCCAAAAACGAGGCCTTTGTCTTTAAGAGAGGCGTTCAAGAAACAGATCCAAAGCCTGTCGATGGTCCGATGCCAGGCCCCTGTCCAAAATACCTTGCGCTTCGGTAAAGTTATCGGCAAAGGAAGGCAAGGAAAAAGTGGTCACAACATCGGCACCGAATCGGGGCAACATATTCTTGACCACCTCCAGACTGCCCATGGCGCCTCTTTTGCCCTTGGAAGTAGCCATGAGCATGATCTTTTTGTCTTGCAGGAACTTTCGTTCCAACCGCGATAGCCAATCAATCAAATTTTTAAAAAAGGCAGAGGGATTGCCGTTGTGTTCGTTCACCGAAATGATCAAGCCATCCGATTTCAGGATATCGTCCCTTAATTCGATCAATGAATTGGTAAAGCCATGTTCACGCTCATGATCTTCACTGTACATGGGAAAAGGCAAATAGTGCATGTTGATCGATTGCACTTTATGCCCGTCGAGGAGCGATGTGGTGTATTTAATGAGTTTAAAGTTGATGGAGGTGGAAGAATTACTTCCCGCAAATGCCAATATTGCCGCCATATAGGATTTTTTGGGTTTGGTCGTCGAATTTACCATAAAATATACAGACCTGTCTTTATTTTATATAATTTTGCACCGCGAAACATCCAAACACCTTGTTTTGTATGTATATAGAGTTTGAAGACCAGTTGGTTGAATTGATTTAACATAGAATCCGGATCGACTTTAAACCTCGAAATGGGAGTACCGAAATCACTGTGGAAAACAACAAAGCACGATTATATTTTATAGATGCCATGCGTGCTTGGGCCATCTTAATGATGCTCCAAGGCCATTTTATCGATGGATTGCTCGACAACGCCTTCAGGGACGATCAAAATATGGCTTTTTCGATCTGGAAGTATTTTAGAGGCATTACCGCCCCCGTCTTCTTTACCGTTTCG
>JBATHI010000089.1:0-1528 GCA_049666645.1 Flavobacteriaceae bacterium
ATACAATTCCCATGCCATGAACCCGGTCCACAGCAATAGGAGAAAAAAGATGAGACTCTTGTTCGAATGCATAACTATTCTTGCGTTCGTCAAAGAACGTATTACGGGAGGGAGTTGACAAAAATTAGGACGTTGAAGCAGTTCTGATTTCTGAATTCAGGACCAAATTCCGTTGTAATACATCGCTACATGTCCGATTCAGCGGGTAGAGAGGGAATTGAAGAAATAATTTTTACATTGACCTGCCTCCGAACAAGGTTGTCGACAAGCTCGGGAAAGATGCCCTTCCAAATTTAAGATCGGCAAATTTATTCCGACAGCTCTTTATATCGGGTAGGGGTGGTACCCATCTGCTTCTTGAAAGCAGCATAAAAGGCGCTCTTACTCTTGAAACCGGCTTCCGATCCGATACCTTCCATGCTCCAATTTGCTCCTTTTTGCTCTTTTAAAAGCTTTTCCGCTTTCTTGATGCGCAATTGGTTCACATAGGAGTTAAAGTTCTGTTTGCTTTGGCTGTTGATGGTCGTGGAGATGAGCCTTGGATGTACTTTGATGCCTTCCGCCACATTAACAACGGTCAGATTGGGATCGGTAAAGCTTTCTGATGTGGCCATGAAGTCTTCAATTTTGTCCATAAGTTCTCCGAGCCGTACGCTATCCATGGCCGGGGACTGTTTTTGGGTATCATATTTTTCGGTGGTGTTAATGGAATTCCGTTCATGGTCGATTACGGAATGTACGTTGCGCTGTAAAATGCCGCGATAGGCCGCCCAATAAATGGCGATCAGATCCATTACCGCGAAGACAGTATTGTTTTCAAAAAAATACTTTAGGTAACCATGGGAGAGCAGATGGCTGATAATCGAAATGGTCAAGAGGTAGACCAGAAAAACACGCGCCCATTGCAATTCCTTGTGGGCGATATAGGAGTAGCTGTTCCGAACCTCGATCTTATGCCTATAGAGCAACCATAAATTCCAGATCGCAATGATCCAGGAATAATAATCGCCCAGGTCCCAAAAAAGGAGTTTATGCCAATAGCTTTCAGCAATCACCTGTCTGGTCTCGTATGGCAGCCAGAAAATGAACACCTGCGCCAAAAAGGAGATGATGCCCGGAATGAGCAACCAATACTTGGTCTTTTCCTTCGAAAGCACCGATACTTGCTGGGTGTAAATAAAGAACAGTGGAAAAAGAAGCCATGCAAAATTGAAGGGCAGCAGCAACAGCTTGGGATAAATTTCGACCATTGCCGGATTTTTGAAAATCCAGTACACCAATTCGAGGGAGAAGAAGAACAAAAAAAAGCCCAGAAAAAGGGTGCTCCTATATTTGCGTCTGTTCAAAATAATCAACAATAAGCCCAAAGTGATACCTTGTATCGAACCCAATAAGTCCAATATTACTTGGGAACCATAATTAAAATCGACCATCGCATTCATATCGAAGTCAAGATAGTGAGTTTTAAAATTTTCTTAAGTTTTTATGGTCAAAATAATTAACGAACAGTTTACGATCTGTGTTGTTG
>JBATHI010000090.1:0-7280 GCA_049666645.1 Flavobacteriaceae bacterium
CACCATCACCACCTACCCCATCAATTACAATATCGGCTATTATATCATCGGCATTTCATTTGCGCTGATCTCCACTTTCATAGCGGGTTATTTACCATCGAACAAAGCGAAGCGCATCGATCCGGTACGCATCATCCGGGGAACCTAACCCAAGACCATGAACCTCGTTCTAGAAACCAAGAACATCAACAAATACTTTGAGAAGCCCGTGAAATTCCATGTGCTCAAGGATATTTCCTTTGGGGTCAAGAAAGGGGAATTCGCTTCCATTATGGGCAAATCGGGTTCAGGAAAGTCGACCCTGCTCTATATACTTTCGACCATGGATACCGATTATACGGGCGAATTGTACCTGAACGGCAAACTGGTCACCGGTCAGCGCCATGAAGCCTTATCACGGCTGCGGAACAAGCACATCGGTTTTGTGTTCCAATTTCACTATCTACTATCGGAATTCAGTGTTTTGGAAAACGTGATGCTCCCTGCCAAAAAGCTGGCGGAAAAATCGGAAGCCGAAATCATGGATGACGCCATGCAAAAACTCAAGATGTTGCATATCGATCATCTGGCCAAACAAAGGGCCTCCAGAATCTCAGGAGGCGAGAAACAGCGGGTGGCCATCGCCAGGGCCTTGATCAATAATCCTTCCATACTCATGGGTGATGAACCGACAGGAAATCTCGATAGCTACAACTCCGAAAACGTGTTCCATATCTTTAAACAGCTCAAGGAAGAGGAAGGGCTTTCGCTCCTGGTGGTTACCCACGATGAAGACTTTGCCAAGCGTACCGACCGTATCATCGAAATGGAGGATGGCCGTATCCTGAGCGACCATACCATGGGAAGTGCGCCAAACCCTGTATGACTTTGCTCATAGGGCAATACCCTAAAGAGGTCTACCTTGTTTGGATTCTAAATAAGGGAACCGATGAAGGCAGCTTTTTTGATAAAATATGGTTCGGCAGAAACCGCTTTCGAAATCAGGGAAGTGCCCAAGCCCGAACCAACGCCTTCGGAAGTACTGATCAAGGTATCGGCATTCGGACTCAACTTTGCCGACGTGATGGCACGCTTGGGCCTCTATAAAGGTGCACCGCCATTACCGGCCCTATTGGGCTACGACGTGGTGGGCCGCATCGAAAGCTGCGGGGCCTCGGTCAAAGGTTTAAAGGTGGGCGATCGGGTGACCGCCCTTACCCGCTTTGGGGGGTATGCCGAGTATGCCGTAACCGAGTCCACGGCAGTTCAGATCATTCCAGAAAACATGTCTGCAGGAGTCGCCGTATCCTTGGCCACCCAATACAGTACCGCCCATTATTTATCGCATCAATTGGCCAATCTTCAAGAAAACGATAAAGTATTGGTACATGCTGCCGCAGGGGGTGTGGGTACCGCCTTGACGCAAATGGCCCTTCTTAAAAAGTGCATTGTTTTTGGAACTTGTGGCTCCCAAGAGAAAATAAAGTACCTCTTAAAAAATGGCGTACATCATCCCATCAATTACAGAAAATTGGATTTCGAATCGGCGGTAAGAACCTTGTTGGGGCCATCCGGGTTGGATGCAGTCTTTGATCCCGTGGGTGGAAAATCGGTCAAAAAAGGCTATCGATTGCTCGGAGCCGGGGGCCGGTTGTTTTGCTTTGGGGTTTCTTCCATGAACCAGACCAAAAGCATTTTTGGGAAATTGAGGGTGCTGGCGCAGTTCGGGATCTATCATCCCTTGCAGTTCCTGAGCCAATCGAAAGGAATTATAGGCGTGAACATGCTTACTTTGGCGGCAAGTCATCCCGAAAAAATAAGCAAATCCATGAAGGCCGTGGTGCAAATGACCCATGAGGGCGCACTGAAACCGCATGTCGGGGGGGAATATCCGATTGCAAAATTGGCCGAAGCCCATGCATTTCTGGAATCTCGGGAATCGATGGGAAAGATCGTAGTGAACTGGTAACAAAATCAACGAATGATGAATGCAAAGCGTTTAAAGGGAAAGGTGGCAGTGGTTAGCGGATCGAGCATGGGCATTGGAAAGGCCATTGCCATAGCATTGGCAGCTGATGGGGTAAGTGTGGTTTTAAACGGCAGGGACAACCACAGGTTAGAGAACACCGAAGCAGAACTTCGTTCACTGGGCTATGAAGTAAGCGCGGTGACTGCCGATATACGCACTCCGGAGCTTTGCAGACATTTAGTGGAACAGGCCGTCTTACGGTATGGAAAGCTTGATATTTTGATCAACAATGCGGCGATAAGCAGCAGGGGTGCAGTGGCCGACATGGCCGACAGCAACTATAAAATTATGGAGGAAACCAATTACAATGGTTCGGCCCACCTCAGCAAATATGCGGTACCGTACCTGCAGAAAACAAAGGGGCATATCATTTTTATCAACAGTGCGGGCGGGTTTAGGGGCATGCCGTTCAATTCGGCCTATTCGGCGACCAAAATGGCGCAAGCGGCCCTTGCGGAGGCCCTGCGCATCGAACTATACGATTCAGGGATACACGTGGGAGTGGCCTTCGTGGGCTTTACCGAAAACGATCCGAAAAAAACCATTTTGGATATAGACGGCTCTTTGGTATATCTGCCCAAAAGGACCAATATCGGATTGGCCAAACCCCAGGCGGTGGCCAAAAGTATCAAGCAGATGATCCTCCAGAGAAAAAACAGGATAACGCTCACTCCGCTCGGACGATTCACCGATTTTGTTACGCGCTACCTGCCCCGTTTCAGCAATTGGTTGCTTTGGGTGAACCGCGATAAAATAAAAAGCCAATTTACCATGATCGGGGGGGACGTTTTTAATTCTAGCCCTGAGCCGGCAGAAGATGAATTCACGGCTACGGGCCATGGGAACAAAGATTTCCAAGGAATGTGCCATCCTTGCCCCAAGGGAATCGGTTTGCGATAAGATCACAAGCCCGCGACGTTGAAGCTTATTAATGGTATATCGATTTTCGATTCCATCCGAACCACGATGTCCCTATGAAAAAGTTTGCGATAAATGCCCCTGTCCTCCCTTTCCAACATAGCCAGGACATCGGCCTTGCTCTCGTCCAAATAACCCTGAAGGGTATCTAGAATGTTATCCGAATAACGAAGCACAAACTCCAATCGGTCATATTGCACTTTTTGCAATAACAAGTCCTTGAACCATTCCATCTGCTGATCTCCGGCATATTCCTTTTTTGTGGTTACATGAAACACCTTTACCGATGCATCGTAGGCTTCAGCGATTTTTACCAACCGATTTATGGCAAAAAGATCGGCCTGTTCAAAATCGGTGGCATAAACGATGTTTTTGAGGGTATCGGACTTAAATTTTTCCGGAACCGAGAGTACCGCACAGGGTGCGGATCCAATAAGGGCTTCTGTGGTCGATCCCAAAAAAAACTCCTTCATGGCGCTGGCACCTTTCGCGCCGAGCACCAAGAGATCTATTTGATATTCCACCAATTTCTCAAGAATTCCGTCTTTGACCGAATTGTGTTCGCGAACCACCAATTTGGTTTTGCCATCCTGCCAATCCTTTCCCAAATGGAGGGTGCAAAAATCGGCCAATTTTTCCCGATGTTCCACCAGTAACCGCTCTTCCTTTTTCAGATAGGACAGGGTCACCGGACTCGACAGGGAAATCGGCATGTCGAAAATGTGCATCACGACCAACTGTGCATCCAATCGGATTGCCAAGTTATGTGCCAGGTGCATGGCGGCGACCGAATTGTTCGAATAATCCGTTGCGTAGAGGATGGTTTTCATGTTTGGCATTTTTCCAATGATTGGCTGAAACTATGACATTCGGGCGAGAACTAAAATGACTCCGGTCATGCCCGCTTCCGGGCGCGATATGATTTTGGTCATTTTATTTCAGGAATTGCTCCGCTACTTTTATGGTTGGGAACCGTTGGATCGAAATCGAAAGTCCTGAAAAAAATAGGCCATGGGCAACAACCGTCATTTACTGGAAGAGATAACCAATTTAACGTATAGTATCGAAAAAGAATATCCCGAGCTCTACCAATTCCTGGATGAAAGCCCCATGACCCTGCCCACGGAGGCCCATCCCGAGGTAGACACCAAAGTCTTGAAGGACTATCTGGAGGATTTGAGGCAAATTTTGGCGCGTTATAAAGCGACCCATAACCTAAACGAAAAACAGACTTGAGATGGGAGAAATTGCCACTTCTGAAAGACAGATCACCCTGTTCTACAACTCCAAATCGGGCCGGTTCAAAAAAACCTTGGCCTATGCCAAAGCCGAGGGATTGCCCATATTGGAAATCGATATCCTGAAAACGCCCCTGACCGGCACCCAGATTGCCGAATTGGCCGATAAATTGGGCATAGGGATCGCAGACCTCGTCAATCAGGAGCACCCTGCCTATACCTCTAAATTCGAACCTCACGATCTATCCGATGATGACTGGATCAAAATGATCAGGCACAATCCCGAAATCATGAAACAGCCCATCGCGCTTAGGGGACATTTGGCCATTTTGGTCAGTACCCCGTCCGACATCATAAGAATTTAACGGCAATGGGAAAACGTTTCAAGAAAATAGGATATTCCTTACTGGTCATGGCAGTGCTTTTCATGGGGTTTCTCGTCTGGTACCAATGGCGATATGCGATGAAAACCGCAACCTCCTATGAAGTCAATGCACCATCGGAAGATCGGAAACTACTGATCGCCACCCAGGGCAGCGCGTTCAAGAATACAGTCACCCAGGGACTTGTGGATTATTATAAACAAGATTCCGTTTATATAAAAATTATCGATGTCGCAGACCTGGAAAAGATACATCCGGAAGACTTCAGCGCTGTGGTCATCCTCCATACCTGGGAGAATTGGAAACCTCCCGCCTCGGTAAAATCATTTGTGAAGGAAAACGAGGCCCAAAAAAAAAAGATGGTAATTTTCACCACTTCAGGGGAAGGCAATTATAAAATGGAAAAGGTGGATGCGCTCACCGGGGAATCGATCATCGAAGATGCTCCAGTGGTGGTGGACAAGATCATCACCAAGCTGAAACCCCTGGTAAACCCAACCCATTGAACCCTATGTACACTTTTAAAAACTTCAACATTGCCGATTGGTTTTCGTTTTACCGCATTATGGCAGTGCCCCTGTTGCTGGCATTGATATTGTTCGGGGAAAGAACCTGGTTTACTTGGTTCCTCCTGATCAGTTATAGTACGGATGCCGTCGATGGTTTTCTGGCAAGGAAATTAAAGATTTCCAGTGCCAGGGGATCCCAATTGGATTCATTGGGCGACCAGATTACGTTGGGTATCGGCTTGGTCGGGCTCCTGGTTTTTGAGACCGACTTCATCAAAACCAACGCCCTCTTGATCATCATCGTCTTTATACCATACTTTCTGCAAATGGTCATCGCTTTCAGGAAATATGGCAAGACCACGGCATTTCACACCTATTTGGCGAAACTATCGGCCCTGATTCAAGGCGTATTCATTCTATGGCTGCTTTTTTTCGGCCCGGTCTATTGGCTCTTCTACACGATGATCATTCTTGGACTTCTGGAAACCATAGAGGAAATTGCCTTGATTTTTATGTACGACACCTGGGTAAAGGATGTGAAGGGCATTTATTGGGCCTTAAAGGATGAACGGCGGGTTCAAAATGGAAATGTTGGAACCCTTTAAACTGTAAGTATCGTTATAAACCATAGGGCCGCACCTTACCAGGCCCGTTCAATACCAAAGTCGATGAAAAATCTTGAAGCCTACTTGAAAGGGGGTGATTTAAGAAGTACCGCCGGGGTGGCCCAACTGGTACCCATGATCAAAAGTCAGAACGAATTCGACCTTTTGTTCCCTTACCTTAAGGCGGAAAACCGGTTGTTGGCCATGCGGGCCGCAGATGCTATTGAAAAGATTACGCTAGATCATGCCGAATTCTTGAAACCGCATACCGCTCATCTGATACAACTCTTGGAACGTGCCAGGCATAAAGAATTGAAGTGGCACTTGTCGCAGCTCATTTCCAGGGTACCCCTTACCAATGATCAAATGCACCATACTTGGCTCATCCTCACCAAATGGGCAATGGATACTTCGGAAAGCAAGATTGTTAGGGTGAATGCCCTTCAGGCCCTTTTTGAGCTATCGAAACGGAACATCCGATTCGAAAAATCCTTGGCGCCCATTCTGCAATCCCTGGAAAAGGAAGATGTGCCTTCCCTCACGGCAAGGCTTGGGAAAATCAAAGAAGCGATGGGTGGTCGATAAATACAAATACACCGGGCAAATCGTTTTTTCGATGAAAAACCTTTGCCCAGAATCTGCGTAACGATTTGTGGAAATAGCTTAAGCCGTTTCCTTTTCCTTGCTCCTTTTATCGGCGAATTTCTCGATCAGATCGGGCACTTTTTCAAATACCGCTGCAAGTCCATGCGTTTTGCCCGCGGCAAGGAAAGAAATATGGTCTGCCCTGCTGACGAGGAACCCGATCGGTTCAATGCCCACACCGGCACCTGCGCCACCACCTTTGCCTTTGTTCGACTTGGGTTCGGTACTTTCCGAGCCTCCGGAACCGAATCCCATGCCCACCTTGATCACCGGCACACATTTATATTCCCCCAACTCGAATTGCTCTCCGATAACCGTTTTGGTATTGGCCTCGGTTTTAATAAAATCGGTAATTTTTCCCAGTAATTCATCGAAATGTAGTTCCATGGTTTTATGTTTTAATGGTTAATAAATGATTTAAGCAGATATATGGGGCGGTTTTGCAGGAACAGCACCATTTGGTTTCTGCCTTGAAAATTGATGCTGAACGACCCTACAGACCGGTTCAGGTATGCAAAAACCGGATACAATTTGACATTTGCGACATAATCTCCGGTATCGATATCGATCAGCAATTGCTTCACTTTAAATGTTCTTAAGAGTCCCTTTATCTTTTTGTACCCCATTGTACTTCGCTTTTTCTTGTGCTTTTTTTTCGGCTCTTTTATGGATTGCCCCGAAAATAGCTTCTCCAAGGGGTAGAAATAAAATTTCCTGAAAAAGACATGAAGCGTAACCCGAAACAGTTCCTCGCCATGAGGCTCCAAACTGGCCTTCACCAAGCCTTTCAACCTTACAAAGTATTGCTGGGAAACCGTATCAAAACAGACTTCAATGGGCATCCACAAAAAACCGAGCATCAATAAAAACAGCAACCCCAAGAGTATGAGAACCCACATGTACCGGTTTTTGGTCAAAGAAAACAAACCGCTGTTGTTGGTACAATGATCTAGGTCATTTGGGTGCCGACCCAC
>JBATHI010000091.1:0-2281 GCA_049666645.1 Flavobacteriaceae bacterium
GCGTTGATAAGGTGTTGATTTTAAATTTGTTAAAAAATTGTGTTTTCAAAATTGATTCGCTTATCTTTAAAATGTGATTAAAAAACGGTTCTACCATGAATCTTATTTAATCGCTATAAAGTTCACGTTATTTATACTGTCGTTTCAGTTTTGACCAAAAATAGTGGCAACACGATTTAGGGAAAGAACGAGCAAAGTGCTTCGGGATCAAACCCATAAGCTTGGCTTTGTGAAATCATGCGGCCCAATTGAAATTTCGGTTTCACGAACGGCTCAAATGTTTTAGGGCGATGGGAAGAAGTACATACTTGAACCTTGATTTCAGGATTGGGGTCAAAAGTACTTCAAACGTGGAGATAGTGGTGTAAATGCAATCAATGGTTGCGGTTTTACTTTAGGGTGGAACGAAAAATTTACCAGCTATTTCAAAAAAGCCATGTCAATGTATCCTTACAATGACATGGCTTTTGTTTTTGCAACCAATCCCATGCTCTTTCCAAGGCCGTGAAACGATGTTTTATCCCGATAATTTCATCTCCGGTAAAGTTTGTTTTCCACCCCCTTTTTTGTACCATAAATTGTATATTTGCCCCTCATCGAACAAAAACAACCAACGTAAATGCCCAAGATTTACTATACCCATACGGATGAAGCGCCTGCGCTGGCCACCCAATCCTTTTTACCCATCGTAAAGGCCTTTACGAAAACTGCCGGAATCGATATTGAAACCAAGGATATCTCCTTGACCGCACGGATCATCGCCGCTTTTTCAGATTATCTTGAACCAGGTCAAAGGCTGGCGGATGATTTATCGATTTTAGGGGAAATGGCCAAAGATCCAGATGCCAACATCATAAAATTGCCAAACATCAGCGCCTCGATACCGCAATTGAAGGAAGCGATAAAAGAACTGCAGTCAAAGGGTTACCCTCTTCCCGATTACCCGGATCAGCCAAAGGATGACAAAGAAAAAGACATAAAATCACGTTACGATAAGATTAAGGGAAGTGCCGTAAATCCGGTCCTTAGGGAAGGCAACTCAGACCGTCGTGCCCCAAGGGCGGTAAAAAATTATGCCAAAAAGAATCCGCATTCGATGGGCGCATGGAGCCCAGATTCAAAAACCCATGTTGCTACCATGGCATCCGGTGATTTCAAAGCGAACGAAAAATCGTTGACCGTCCCCCATGCCACCGCTGTTAAAATCGCCATGTACACAAAGGACGGCAGCGAAGAAGTGCTCAAGGGTAAAATTGAACTTTTACCGGGAGAGATCATCGACGCATCGGTATTGAGCAAGAAGGCCCTGGTCTCTTTTTTGAAAGAGCAGGTCGCCGATGCCAAAGCGAAGGGCGTCCTTTTTTCGATCCATCTCAAGGCCACCATGATGAAGGTATCGGATCCCATTATTTTCGGCCATGCGGTGAAGGCCTACTTCGCCGATCTTTTTGATCAATATGGAAGCATTCTCGATCGGGCCGGAATCAATGCAAATGATGGACTGGAGAACCTGTTGACCAAAATCAAGGAACTTCCTTCCCAAGAACAACGAAAAATAGAAGCTGCAGTACGGGAAGATTTCAAGACCGGTCCTTCCCTTGCCATGGTCAATTCCGAAAAAGGCATCACCAACCTTCATGTACCAAGCGATGTGATCATCGATGCTTCCGTGCCCGCCACGATTCGGACATCCGGCAAAATGTGGGACAGCACAGGAAAATTGCAGGATACCAAAGTGGTCATCCCGGATAGCAGTTATGCAGGCATTTACACCGCAACCATCGATTTCTGCAAAAAACATGGGGCCTTGGATCCCAGGACCATCGGTTCGGTGGCCAATGTGGGGCTCATGGCGCAGAAAGCCGAAGAATACGGTTCCCATGATAAAACATTTGAAATCCAAAAAAACGGAACTGTCAAGGTCATCGACCTGAATTCGGGAGCTACCCTTATTGCCCATGATGTTGAAACGGGAGACATTTGGAGGATGTGCCAAGTAAAGGATGCCCCGATCCAAGATTGGATCAAATTGGCGGTGTCCCGCGCCAGGGCCACCAATGACCCAACCGTTTTTTGGCTTGACAAAGATCGTGCCCATGATAGGGAATTGATCAAAAAAGTGAACCATTACCTACCTGGCCTCGACACCAAAGGATTGGATATCCGTATCCTTTCCCCCATCAAGGCCACCGAATTTACGCTGGAACAGATCACACAGGGCAAAAACACCATTTCAGTTTCAGGAAACGTGCTAAGGGATTACCTTACCGACCTTTTTCCC
>JBATHI010000092.1:0-3494 GCA_049666645.1 Flavobacteriaceae bacterium
CGTTATGGCCATAAAACCTTCGACTGTGATGACCCGATGGACTTGGAAGTGTTAAAAAGTCGGTCTTTTTGGTCAGAAATCGTAATCTAATTTCTGTAATATTTTGGAAAAAAATCTACGTTTCATTACGTTTTCGTTAAAAGATATCAAGTTTTACTGAATATAATTTCTTAATTTCTTATTTTTGGCAAAAATATCGTTATAATGGGAAAAGTAAAACTGGATGAAATAGACCATCAAATTCTGGACATGTTAATTGACAATACCAGAACTCCTTTTACAGATATCGCAAAGAAATTATTGATTTCCGCAGGGACAGTACATGTGCGCGTAAAAAAGATGGAAGATGCCGGTATTGTCAAAGGTTCTTCATTGACGCTGGATTATGTAAAATTAGGGTATGCCTTTATTGCCTATGTAGGAATTTACTTGGAAAAAACCCACCAAACCAAATTTGTATTGGAAAGACTGGAACAGATACCCAATGTTACTGTCGCACATATTACTACGGGTAAATTCAATATCTTTTGTAAGATTCGTGCCAAAGATACCAACCACGCCAAAAACATCATCTTTCAAATCGACGACATCGACGGTATCAGCAGAACGGAGACCATGATTTCGCTGGAGGAGAGCATCAATGACAAGAAACGATTGATGCATATGATTTTTAACGAATTATAGACTACAAGCTGTTTTTAGGTTATGAATGAATTTCAGATCTTTTCAATTACAATACTATGCGCTCAATAGCTTTACCGACTGCTGATTATAATCCATATTATCAAACTTATATCGATAAGCTTAATGACGTCGACTTGATGGTAATGATGCAAAATCAATTGGGTAATTTTCCCGAATTCATCAGTAGCATACCGGATGAAAAATGGACTTATGCCTATGGGTTGGATAAATGGACCATTGCAGAGGTGCTTTTACATGTTTTGGATACGGAGCGCGTTTTTCAATACAGGGCATTGCGATTTGGGCGTAACGACAGTACGCCCATACCTGGCTTCGATCAAGATCAATATGTTCCCGAATCCAATGCGAATGAAAGAAGTAAAGAAAGTATTATTGAAGAATATAGAAGCATTCGAAAATCAAGTATTACCCTATTTTCTTCATTTGATGAAGTCATTTTGAAGAGATGGGGCACGGCCAATGGTTTTAAAATGAGCGTTGCCGCTTTGGGATTTGTGATGCTTGGGCATCAAAAGCACCATAGGGACGTAATCAGGGCGAGGTACCTTTAATCACTCATAGTCCATTTCCTCATCCATGTCATTTTCCGAAAGGTCTACATCCATATCGAACGAATCAACCTCCTCTAGAACGGGTTCAGGTTTGTCTTCAAGCTCCTTCTCCATGTTATCTTCGAAATTGGAAATGAAATTCGCTAGGCTTTTGCTTATTTTGACCAGATAAACGGTATCGGCCGTTTTTATTTCAACAGCTTCCACATATTCTCCACTGGCATTTTTAAAGCAAATGATGTCCTCATCTCCATAGCCATCAGGATAGGTTTCTATCAGCAATGCGGCCAGTTCATGGTCGAGTTTTTTGTAATCTACGAGTCTGCGTATCATATGTTGGGTATTTAAGCCCTTTGGTTAAAAGGGGATTTTACTTTTTCCGTTTGATAGCCTAGGTCAACGGCACAATTACGATTTATAAGGTAGCCACCTATAGCTGATTCTAAACTATAGTATATTTTCTTTGGAGGTTCCAAAGAGTTGTAAAAGTGCAATTTTAGTATATGTAGGTGTTATTCCGAGTAGTAAGCGAAGGCCCGATGTAGTAATTTGTTTTCAATTTGGACGTCAATAACGGGATTTCCGATATTTCGCAACAAGACGAAATTGATTTGCCCAAAGGTGTTTTTTTTATCGAATTTAAGAAGATCGAGGATCCGTTCGATTTCATCTTCGGAGAAAGCTATTTTTGGATAGCGGCGCAGAAAAGTTTGTTTTATGGCTTCAAGGTCTTGTTGTGGCAAACCTTGCAATTCAGTTGAGAGCCAGGATTCCAGTACCATGCCTACCGCTATCGCCTCCCCGTGCAAAAGCAATTTATCTTCTTGGGCCAAATAATATGATTCGATGGCATGTCCCAAAGTATGACCGAAATTTAGGATTTTCCTGCGACCCTGTTCCGTCGGGTCTTCAAGTACCACTTTGTTCTTGATGGAAATCGATTCATAAATCAGCGCATCAATTTGTTTAAAATCCTTTACTTCCCGGAGATTATTCCAGTATTTCCTGTCTTGAATCAAACCATGTTTCAGCATTTCGGCAAAACCACTCTGCATTTGTCTATCGTCGAGTGTTTTGAGAAAATCACTCACTATCAATACCATGACCGGATGATTGATGACGCCAATTTGGTTTTTCAATGTGCCGAGGTCGACCCCGGTTTTGCCACCGATCGAGGCATCTACCATCGATAGGAGCGTGGTAGGCACATTGATAAAGTCAATCCCCCTTTTAAAGGTAGAGGCAATAAAGCCGCCCATGTCGGTAATGACCCCACCGCCCAAATTTATCAAGAGGCTTTTTCGGTCGGCGTCCAATTCCGACAACGCTTCCCAAACATGTGTACAGATGTTAATATTTTTATTGATTTCCCCCGATTCAATTTCAATGATCTCAACTTCCATATCGCCGTTGAGCTGAGACATAAACTTGGGTAGGCAATAATTGTGGCTATTTTCATCGACCAGGATTAATATTTTGGAATATCGGCTTTTGCCTAGGTGTTCATTTAAAGCCTTATAAGCAGTTTCATTGAAATGAACCGCATAGGATGGGGTGAGTACTGATTGCATGGTAAAAACGAATATTATTCAAAGGCACAAAATAAAGGTAATTTTTAATGAATGGAATGATTTTGCAGTGTTTATCTTTGACCCTTCAAATAAATACATTCAATGGACCATATATTTGAGGATACCGCCACTGCTTTTGCATTGAAAACGGACTCGGAACTTGAAAGGGCCTATTTCCTTTTTAAGATGATAGCCAATGAGCCATTGGTGCGTATTGGCACTGCCATGACCAATTTTGCCATTAAAGCCCATCTTCCCGTAGACGGGTTGATAAGGGCAACGGTATTCGATCATTTCTGTGGCGGTGTCAACGAGATCGATTGCATGCAGGTCGTAGATAAAATGTGGACCAAAAACGTATCTTCAGTTCTCGATTATTCGGTGGAAGGTAAGGAGGAAGAAGATCCCCTGGACAGCACTTTGAAGAAGGTGCTCGAGCTTCTTGATTTTGTGAAGACGAAAGAAGCCATACCATTTGCGGTATTTAAGCCTACGGGTTATGGACGTTTTGAATTGTTCAAGAAACTAGGCGCTGGCAAAAAACTCAATGGGGATGAAAAAAAAGAGTGGGATAGGGTAGTGGCCCGATTTGATAAGACCTGCAAAAAAGCCTTCGATTTAGGGGTTTCTTTGCTAATAGATGCGGAAGAAAGCTGGATGCAGGATG
>JBATHI010000093.1:0-2258 GCA_049666645.1 Flavobacteriaceae bacterium
AAAATGGTTCGAACTGAAGACGGGCAGTGCCTATTTTCCCGACGTTTCAAAACTTGCAGAGGAATATACCATTGAATTTGATATACTTACTTTGGGCTTGAGCCAAAAAACTTCCAGTACAGCTGCCCTGGACGTGAGCCTTGAGGAAAACAATTCCTACGATTATTACAGGGCTGGCAAGAATGTGGTGAACGTAAGGCTGCCCTTGGCCCAGTATGTCAACGTTGATATTCGCATCTGGAACAAAATCAATAACGAGAACACCATCAACAACGGTGTTCAGGCCGATATTCGGGAAGCCGTCATGAATAGGCCCCATGTGGCCATTGCGGTCAATGGCCAACGCTTTCGTTTATGGGTGAACGAGACCAAATATGTCGATGTGCCCCGTTTGGTGGCCCCGGGTGCGCCTTTAAACTATATCCGGTTCACACCCGATGGTCTGGCGGATGGGGAGGAACGTGTTTTTATCAACAACCTCAGGGTTGCCGAAGGTGGTTTGGATCTTCGAAAACAACTGATTTCCGAGGGTAAGGTTACGACCAATGGTATTCTTTTCGATAGCGGTTCAGCCAATATCCAGCCCCAATCAATGGGCATTATCTTGCAGATATCCCAGGTTTTAAAGCAGGAATCGGCGATGAAACTCAAAATCGTCGGCCATACCGACGGCGATGGGGACGATGCTTCCAATATGGAACTTTCCAAGAAAAGGGCCGAGGCTGTGAAGAGTGCGTTACAATCGGTCTATGGCATCTCCGGCGATCGGCTTACCTCTGACGGAAAAGGGGAATCCGAGCCCGTTGGCGATAATAATAATGCCGATGGCAAGGCGCAAAACAGAAGGGTAGAATTTATAAAAATGTAATCCATATGAAAAACCACTTGATTATCAACTTGATCTTATTTCTGGCCGTACTGGGCGCCAAGGCTCAGACCACTTGTAGCAGCTACTATCCCTTTGAGGAGGGCACCACCTTCCAGATCACCTTGTACGACGAAAAAGACAAGCAGATCGGGGTATTGGATTATTTGGTCAAAGAGGCAAGTCCCAATAACGCCACCTTTGCCTACGAAATGCACGATGAAAAGGGAAAGATGATCACCGCCTCGGAATATGGCATCACCTGCACCGCTGATGGGGTGTCGATCGATTTCAAATCGCTTGCCGCACCCGGCATCACGGAACAATACAAGGACATGGAAATAGATATGACGGGCACCGACCTGATCTTGCCCAACAACCTGTCGGTGGGCCAGACCCTTCCCGATTCGGAAATGCTGATGACCGTAAGGATGGCGCCGATCAACATGAAAATGAACACCAACGTGTTCAACCGAAAGGTAGAGGGCCGGGAAAACCTCACCACCCCTGCAGGCACCTTCGACTGCTATGTGATCACTTTCGATTCTGAAGCCAAGATGGGCTTTAAGGTCAGTAGCAGCGGCAAACAATGGATCGCCCAGGGCGTGGGCATGGTAAAGCAGGAATCCTATAACAAAAAAGGCAAGCTTACCGGGATCAGCCTGCTCACCGCCTTTAACAAATAATCCCATTTAAATTTTGGAAAACCGAGTCAACCGGCTCGGTTTTTTTATTACGTCACTATCAAAACAAATCGGCAAAAACGCCTATGGGTACACTTTTTGGCATATCGGGTGAATCGAGGACAAACACTTGCCTTATTGTCGGCCTCCTATTGTTTAACGTACTGTCTTTTGGGCAAGACAAAGCGCAATTTGAAACCTTTCGACAAGTCCAAAAAAAATCGGATTCTTTTTACAACGTCCAACGTTTTGACAGCGCCTATGCCTATGCCAGGCAAAATTATGATGCCCTGGGCAAAAACACCCATGATTCGGTACAGACCGAGGCCCTGATCCAACTGGTAAAGATCACCGATGCCATCAAACAACAAGAACAGCAGGGGTATTTTAACTTGGCCGAAAAGAAAGCGCTTGCCCTGAACCGCCCCACCCAGTTGATCGACCTCTATTTTACGAAGGGCGAGACCCTGTATGAAAAACAGGATTTCGCAACAGCCCTTCCCTATTTTTTAAAGATCGATTCCCTCTCAAAAAACCTTGGCATCATAAACCCGACCACCATCAACAGCCTGCTTAGGCGTGCCGAAACCGCCAAATTATCGTTTACCTACGAAACCACCAATATGGCCCATGCGCTATTGTTCGAGGCCTTGGCCATGGCCAAGGCAATAAAGGCGGTTGAAGGTGAGCACCTGACCTACATTCAATTG
>JBATHI010000094.1:0-3634 GCA_049666645.1 Flavobacteriaceae bacterium
CATCTGCGCCATGATGGGCACGGCAACACGGGTTTTATCCCATCCCATCACCATATGTGCCCCGCCATCAACGTCTTTGAACGCAATGGAAAATTCTTCCAATGATTTGCTGTACATGCTGGCCTTGGCGGTCACACGTACCACGTCGGCACCCTTATCGTAGGAATAGGCACCCCATTGGTTCAGGTTTTTATTCAATATCACAGTCCACTCCCCAGCCCCTGGAATGGTAAACAGGGAATAAGTACCTGCCTTTACATCCTGGCCACCAAAATTCACATCCCGGTAAAATGTGATTTCCGATGCCTCATTGGCTCCGGTTCTCCAAACTTCTCCCGGTTTGGCCAATTCGGATAAGGCTCGACCTTTCAATTGGGGTCTGCTGTAAGTGACCCTTACCATTTTATCAGATTTCTGATAACTCGAGGGATAGGCAGCCACATCCATTGGACTTTTGTCCAATCCACTAAAATCCTGTGCATGTGATTGGGCCACAAAGACCAATGCAAACACGAACATGCTCATTGTCATTACTTTTTTCATAATAGTTATAGTTTAATTGAGTTCAAATCTAGCTAACATCCGTTCTAAATTCTTTTAAAAAGTCGTTAAAATTCACGCAGCTTACAAAATAGTTCCAATTTGTCAAAATCATAAAGAAACATCATCAATATGGAAGCATAAATATCAAAAAAGTAATATATTGTAATTAAAAATTGTTTTTATATTTTATAATTGAAACTATAAATTCATCTTTGCCATCAAATTGAAATAAAATATTAAGCTATGTGTGGAATTGTTTGTGCCTTTGATGTAAAGGAAAGTACGGAAACCTTAAGGCCACAGTTGTTGGAGATGTCAAAAAAAGTGAGACATCGGGGTCCGGATTGGAGCGGGATCTATGCCGATGAGAAAGCCATTTTGGCCCATGAGCGTTTGGCAATTGTGGATCCCGCCTCAGGGAAGCAACCTTTGTTCAGCGAAGACAAAAAATTGATTTTGGCCGCCAACGGGGAAATTTATAACCACCGGACGTTGCGCAAACAGTTTGAAGGCAAGTACCATTTTCAGACCGAATCGGACTGCGAGGTGATCTTGGCCCTTTATCAGAAAAAGGGGGTTGACTTTTTGGATGAAATGAACGGTATTTTTGGCTTTGCCATCTACGATGTCGACAAAGACGAATATTTTGTGGCGAGAGACCATATGGGCATCATTCCCCTGTATATGGGTTGGGACAAACACGGTACTTTTTATGTGGCTTCAGAACTGAAGGCGCTGGAGGGAACATGCACCAAGATAGAGTTGTTCCCACCTGGGCATTATTTGCATAGCAGAGACGGGGAGCTGAAAAAGTGGTATACCCGCGACTGGATGGATTACGATGCGGTAAAAGATAACGAGACCAGTATACAAGCCATTAAAGAAGCGTTGGAGGCTGCAGTACACCGACAATTGATGTCCGACGTGCCCTATGGGGTACTGCTTTCCGGCGGGCTCGATTCATCGGTTACCTCTGCCATTGCCAAAAAATATGCGCAAAAACGAATCGAATCGGACGATACCGCGGATGCCTGGTGGCCACAGTTGCATTCATTTTCGGTGGGATTGGAAGGTTCTCCCGACCTGGCTGCGGCACGTAAGGTGGCCGATCATATCGGCACCGTGCACCACGAGATCAAGTTTACCATACAGGAAGGTCTCGATGCGATAAAAGATGTAGTCTATAATTTGGAAACCTACGACATAACCACCATCCGTGCTTCCACGCCCATGTATCTTATGGCGAGGGTCATCAAGTCGATGGGTATCAAAATGGTGCTCTCGGGGGAAGGGGCCGATGAACTGTTCGGCGGTTACCTCTATTTTCACAAAGCGCCCAACGCAAGGGAATTCCACGAAGAAACGGTTCGGAAGTTGGGCAAATTGCATATGTACGATTGCCTTCGTGCCAATAAATCATTGGCAGCATGGGGCATAGAGGGGCGTGTTCCTTTTCTGGATAAGGAGTTCATGGATGTGGCCATGCGCATCAATCCGCAGGATAAGATGATCAATGGCGAGCGAATGGAGAAATGGGTAGTGCGAAAAGCCTTTGAAGACATGTTGCCCCAGAGCGTCGCCTGGAGGCAGAAAGAGCAGTTTTCGGACGGGGTAGGCTACAGTTGGATCGACACCTTGAAATTGATGGTGAACCAAGAGGTTACCGATGAGCAGCTGGCCAATGCTAAATACCGCTTTCCCTTGCAAACCCCGACATCGAAAGAAGAGTTTTATTACCGATCTATATTTGAATCCCATTTTCCATCGGATGCGGCCGCAATGTGCGTGCCCCAAGAGCCCTCTGTGGCCTGCAGCACCAAAATTGCCCTGGAGTGGGACGCGGCTTTTAAAAACATGAACGACCCTTCAGGCAGGGCCGTTGCCAATGTGCATACCGATGCCTATGTGAAGTAACCGTTGGCGCGAACCGCGAAGTGGTGATTGCCGACGATCGCACCGCCCCATGGAATACCACTTTTATGGACAATAAAAGTTTGGAAAAAAACCCCATCGAGAGATGGGGTTTTTTTATGGGTTCGGCGGCCAAAAAAATGATTTCGGAGCAGCACGCGGCGGCCTTCGGAATACCGAATAAAAGATTCGAATTTGGACCCTTATGCCCAAGGAATTTTTCCACAATGAATGTTGATAACTTAAGGCTTAAAAAAGTCCTATAATCCCATATATCATAGGCTATTCCGTATATTTGCAGGATTGGAATTTTAGAAGTGAAAACAACCTTGAATTATGAGCGAAGAAGCAAAAAAGGACGAGCCAAACAAGAACAAATATTCAGCCGACAGTATTCAGGCCTTGGAGGGGATGGAGCATGTGCGCATGCGCCCATCGATGTATATTGGTGACATTGGCGTCAGGGGGCTGCACCACCTTGTCTACGAGGTGGTCGACAACTCCATAGATGAGGCCATGGGCGGCCATTGCGATACCATTCATGTAACCATCAACGAAGACAATTCAATAACCACCAAGGATAACGGTAGGGGCATCCCGGTCGATCTCCATAAAAAAGAAGGCGTTTCCGCTCTGGAAGTGGTCATGACCAAAATTGGGGCCGGCGGCAAATTTGATAAGGATTCCTATAAAGTCTCAGGCGGTCTCCACGGGGTAGGGGTCTCTGTGGTCAACGCCCTGTCCGATCATTTAAGGGCAACGGTATATCGCGATGGGAAGATTTGGGAACAGGAATATCAAAGGGGTAAGGCGCTCTATCCGGTAAAAAGTATCGGGGAATCTACCGATAGGGGCACCGAAGTCACCTTTCATCCCGATGAAACCATCTTTACCCAAACCATAGAATTCAGCTATGAAACCTTGTCAAACAGAATGCGTGAACTTTCCTTTTTGAACAAAGGGGTCACCATCACGCTCACCGACAAGCGTGAAAAGGATAAGGACAGCGAATCGGGATTTCTCAGTGAAACTTTTTATTCCGATGAGGGATTGAAAGAGTTCGTCCGGTTTTTGGACGGGAACCGGGAACAGCTGACCAAGAACATCATCGCCATTGAAGGGGAAAAGAACGGGATTCCCGTAGAGGTGGCCATGGTCTACAATACTTCCTATACCGAGA
>JBATHI010000095.1:0-1628 GCA_049666645.1 Flavobacteriaceae bacterium
CGGGAAGGGTACCGGTACGTTTTATTGCCCGATGCATTGTGAAGGCGATAAGACTTATGACCGACCCGGGGATTGTCCTGTCTGTGGAATGGATTTGGTGAAACAGCAAAACCTTTCTACTAATGCCTCAACCCAATACACCTGCCCGATGCATCCCGAAATCATAAGGGACGAACCTGGAAGCTGCCCTATCTGTGGGATGGATCTCGTGCCCATGCAACCCGACCTTTCCACAGAGGAAAAGAACTATAAAAAATTGCTGACAATGCTTTGGATTGCGGCCTTGTTTACCTTGCCGATTTTCCTGATCGCCATGTCGGAGATGTTGCCCCAAAATCCGCTATATGACCTTGTGGCGCAAAAGCACTGGAACTGGGTCCAGTTCGCGCTTTCCATCCCCGTGGTTTTCCATGCCACCTGGATGTTTTTTGAGCGTGCTTATCGTTCCATCAAGACTTGGAACCTGAACATGTTCACCTTGATCGGCATCGGGGCCGGCGTGGCCTGGGCGTTCAGCCTTGCTGGGATGCTCCTGCCCGATTTTTTTCCTGCCCAGTTCAAAACGGCTTCGGGCAGCGTTCATGTTTATTTTGAAGCGGCCACGGTCATCTTGACCCTGGTATTGTTGGGACAGGTATTGGAAGCCCGCGCCCACAGCAAAACCAACGCTGCGGTAAAAGCGTTATTGAAACTCGCGCCCAACAAAGCCATTCGCGTCAGGGATGGAAAGGAAGAAGAAATCGGCATCGACGATATTGAACTGGGAGATATCCTACGGGTCAAGCCCGGTGAAAAGATTCCAGTGGATGGCAAATTGACGGAAGGCAATACTTCCGTCGACGAATCGATGATCACCGGGGAACCCATTCCGGTTGACAAGTCAGAGGGCGATAAGGTCAGTAGCGGTACGATCAACGGCAATCGATCCTTTTTGATGAAAGCGGAAAAAATAGGATCTGACACCTTGCTCTCACAGATCATCAAAATGGTCAACGATGCCAGCCGGAGCAAGGCACCCATACAGAATTTGGCAGACAAGGTATCGGGATATTTTGTGCCTGTAGTGGTCCTCATTTCAGTGGTCACCTACGCCGCTTGGGCCATATGGGGACCGGAGCCGGCCTATGTATATGCATTGGTCAATGCCATAGCCGTATTGATCATCGCCTGCCCCTGTGCCCTGGGCTTGGCAACCCCCATGTCGGTGATGGTCGGCGTTGGCAAAGGGGCCCAAAATGGGATACTCATCAAAAATGCGGCCGCTCTGGAGAAATTGCACCAAGTGGATACCCTGATCGTTGACAAGACCGGAACGTTGACGGAAGGCAGACCGACCGTGGCCAACATAGGCGTATCCGGTAACGGCCACTCAAAAAAAGAAGTGCTGCAATATATTGCCTCCTTGAACCAAATGAGCGAACATCCTTTGGCTGCGGCCACGGTGAAATATGGAAAAGAACAGGGAACGGAATTTTTAAAAGTCGAGAGCTTCAATGCGGTAACCGGTAAAGGGGTGGAGGGCAAGATAAAAGGGAAGAAGGTATTCCTGGGCAATGAGAAGATGATGGAATATGCCGAAGCCGCCTTATCAAGTGATCTTCAGGAAAAGGCGCAATCGTATCAAAAAC
>JBATHI010000096.1:0-13068 GCA_049666645.1 Flavobacteriaceae bacterium
TCATGAAAACCATCGCAACCTTCATCTTAGTTCTTTTCATCGGAATGGCCGCCCAAGCCCAGGACGCTGCCAAGGAAGTAAAGGTTGCCACCATCGAGATGGGCATCGTGACCGCCACCGCCACCCAAGAAGTTTCCTTGGAGAACACCATCGAGGTGGCCAGGTTGTACAAGAGGTCGGATTCTAAAGTAAAGCATGCCCTTTCTTTCACCACCAAAAGGGATGCCGCCAAAATGGCTTAAACCAAAGAATTCCAAACTTGCTTTGGCCATCGAAGCCTATTTCAAGGAGGATCTTATTGATATTGCTCTGGCATCCTGTCGATAGGCTTTAGATAGAGGTCTTTATAAAAAACTTCGGCCCCTTCCGATTGCAAAATGATCCTACCCGAATTCAAGGGCGCTTTGGTGAGCATGTTCCGGGAGTTATAGAGCCGCATCACCTCTTTTCCATTGACGATGTGCACGCTCGAATCACCATAGCAGATCAATTCAAGATCGTTCCATTCGCCATGCGGCCTTTCGGCATCAAAGGCCTTAAAGACGCGCCGCTTGGCCAAGCTATCGTCGCTTGCGGACTTAAGGATCTCTGCCAAGTAATAGGTCCGTAAAGGGCCCCCTTGTTTGTAAATGAAGTATTTGTCGTCTTTTGCCACGCTGGGTACGTCTATTTCCACATCGCCCACCGGCCAATAATCGCCCATATCGCCTTCTTGAACCTGTAATTCCTGGGAACCCATCCAATTGTTCGCCGACCCGGGTTCCCCAAAGCCATGGTACAGGAGTCCACTGTCCCGTGGTCCATGCTCCCTTGGAGGGTACATGGCCTGGCCCCATTTTACCTTTAACTTCAGGTGATAGTTTTTAAATTCCTTTTCGGAATATATCATGCCCCAGGCCAAACCCGATATCCTGATGGCATTGCCAGCCTCTGTTTCCACAACGGTGATGACCCCCAAAGGATCATGATCGATGCCATAGGGTACGAGCGTATTCCCCAAACTGTCGGTTTCCCTATTATAAGGGGTGCCCAAATAGGTATGCCACCCGTCGAGGTCTTTGCCGTTCCACAGGGAGGTCCACGCTTCGTTGGGGACGGATTGCTTTTGATCTGAGCGGCATCCAGCAAGAAAAAGCAGCAAGAAAGTAAATAGAATCGGTTTCATCATGGCTGGTGTTGTTCCAGCTAAAAGGTACAACAATTTGACTATTCGGTGACCACTGGTTGGAGAATTTCCCAAACGTTGTCAGAAACGATTTTTTGGCCTTTTGTTGTAGGGTGGATGCCATCGGCTTGGTTCAAAGCGGGAATACCGGCCACGTTCTCCAAAAGGAAAGGGATCAGAAGGGTTTGGTTCTTTTCTGCAAGTTCGGGATACATCCTTTTGAATTCGGCCGTGTAGTCCTTACCCATATTGGGCGGTATTTGCATCCCGGCCAAAATAATCTTTGTCTCTGGATTTTTAGTTTTGACCGCATCGATGATTTCCTGTAGGTTTTTACGGGTCTCGCCCAAGGGAATGCCCCTTAGTCCGTCATTGGCGCCCAATTCCAGTACAAAGACATCGATCTTTTGGTTCAATACCCAATCCAAGCGGTTCTTTCCGCTGGTCGTGGTCTCCCCGCTCAATCCCGAATTGACCACCGTATAGTTGAGCTGCAGCGAATCGATTTTGTTTTGGATGAGGGCAGGGAAGGCCTCTTCGGTATCCAATCCATACCCAGCCGTTAGGCTGTTGCCAAAGAACACTATGATTTTGGTATCTGAATCCTTTTTTATCTCGGTCGAGGGGGTCACTTCAACATTTTGACCCTTGCCGGCTTTTTTATCGGTGCTTTCCCCGCAGGCGACCATTAGGGACAAGCACAAAAAATAACAAAGATTTAAGAGGGTTCGCATGGTATTGGGTTCTAAATGTCGATTTCAATTCGTTATTTTGGCCTTTCTCGTAAAAATTAGACCAAACCGCGATGGCAAAGATATTAAACGTTAGCAATTTAGGGAAAAGCTATACAAGCGGTTCCAAGACGCTTACCGTTCTTGATCATATTTCCTTTGAGGTGGAACAAGGGTCAACCTTTGCGATCGTAGGGCCTTCGGGAAGCGGCAAAACCACATTGCTTGGTCTTTGCGCAGGATTGGATCGGCCCGATACCGGCACGGTGACCCTCTGTGGGACCGAAATAAATAGCTTGAACGAAGACGAGCGGGCGCTTTTAAGGAATAGAAACGTGGGTTTTATTTTCCAGAACTTCCAGTTGCTTCCCACCCTGACCGCCTTGGAGAACGTAATGGTTCCCTTGGAATTGCAAGGTGCCAAAAATGCCGCCGTGATCGGGCGGGAATTGTTGCATAAAGTGGGCCTGGCCGATCGCATGCACCATTATCCTTCACAACTCTCTGGAGGTGAACAGCAGCGGGTAGCCTTGGCCAGGGCCTTTTCGAACAAACCCTCCATTCTGTTCGCCGATGAACCAACGGGCAATCTTGATGAGGAGACCGGTGAAAAAGTGGTGCAGCTGTTGTTCGAACTCAACGAAGATGCGGGCACAACCCTGATCATCGTGACCCATGATACGGATCTGGCACAACGCACCCAGCGTATCCTTAAATTGAAGGGCGGAAAGATGGTCGCGAATCAACTGACCGAATCACTTTGAGCAATAAAAACCCACATAATCAAGGGGCGGGGACGTCTTGGCTTTTCCGAATGGCTTGGCGCGATGGCAGGGCCAGTTTAAACCGGCTTTTGCTATTTATGGCCTCCATTATCCTCGGTATCGCCGCCCTGGTCTCCATTCAATCTTTCGGCAATAACCTAAAACAGAATTTCAAGGAACAATCGAAGTCACTGATGGGCTCCGATTTTTTGATCGTCGCCAACCAACCGCCTACCGAAAAGGTTCAGCAAATCCTCGATTCCCTTGGGGGATCCGATGCGGAGGAAATCAACTTTCCGTCCATGGCCGCATTCCCCAAAAAAGGGGCGACCAAACTGGTTTTGGTGCGCGGTATTAAGGGCGCATTTCCCTTTTATGGTACCTTGGAAACCAAACCTATTACTGCCGCCGCAACCTATCAGGACATGGGTGGTGCCTTGGTCGATGCGACCATGATGCTGCAATTTGGACTTCAGCCAGGGGATTCGATCAAAGTGGGACAGGTTTCGATTCCCATTTTGGGCGCGGTTTCATCAGGACCTGGGAGCACTGGCATTTCTGCTTCCGTGGCCCCTCCTGTGTACATCCCCTACCGACTGATCGATTCTACCGGGTTGGTACAGGTTGGAAGCCGGGTAGAATACAAAAACTATTTTGTGGCCAAACCGGAGCCTGACTATATACAGTTGGCCAAACAACTCGATCCCATACTCGATGCCGAGAATGCCGATCTTGACACCCATGAATCCACTGGCCGTCAATTGGGGCGCAGGTACGATAATTTTGGAAAATTCTTGAACTTGGTCGCTTTCATTGCCCTTTTATTGGGATGCGTGGGCATTGCAAGTTCGGTGCACATCTACATCAAGGAAAAGTTGGCCTCCGTTGCGGTCCTCAAATGCCTTGGTGCCAGCAGAAAACAGAGCTTCCTGATTTTCCTTATTCAAATTGCCGGGATGGGCCTTGTTGGCGGAGTGATCGGTACGGTATTGGGGCTTTTGTTGCAACAGGCTTTTCCGTTGCTTTTGCAAGAGTTCCTGCCCATTGAACTTACGGTATCCTTTTCCTGGCAACCTGTGATCATTGGCCCATTGTTGGGCTTTGTGATGTCTGTTTTGTTCGCGTTGACACCCTTGCTGGGAACCTATTACGTTTCGCCCCTGCAGGTACTGCGTATTCAGGAAAGGACTTCCCCCAAGGTGCGCAGGGCCGGGCTCTATGTGATGGCCGTGATATTGTTGCTCCTCTTGGCCTTTTCGTTTTGGCTATTGAACAATGTGCGTTTTGCCCTTGGATTTGTTCTAGGGATTCTGGTCGTTTTTTCTGTATTGACCGGAATAGCCGTCTTGTTCATGAGGGCCATAAAAAGATATTTTCCGGCCAAATGGGGGTTTGTGGCCCGACAAAGCCTTTTGAACCTCTACCGGCCCAATAACCAGACTTTGGTGCTTTTGTTGGCCATTGGCGTGGGCACCTTTTTGATCAGTACCCTATATTTCTCCAAAGACATCCTTTTGGCAAAAACCTCGGTGGAAGGCAGCGACCAAGCCCCTAATCTGATCTTGCTCGATGTACAGACCGACCAGGTAACGGAGGCCGCCAACAGCATCGAGGGCAATGATCTTGAAGTGATCGACAACATTCCCATTGTGACCATGCGCGTACAGCGGATAAAAGGGAGGGACGTGAACGATATTCGGCAGGATACCACCTCCACGATCAATCGCTGGATCCTTAACCATGAATTTAGGGTGACCTACCGCGATTCTCTCATCGCTTCGGAAACCTTGGCATCAGGGGAATGGAACCCAAAATTCGAAGCTGGGGGGGCCGTACCGATTTCCATTTCAGACAATATAGCCCGTGACGCTCAGGTCACCGAAGGCGACACCTTGGTGTTCAATGTGCAAGGGGTATTGATGAATACAGTGGTCTCCAGTGTCCGTGCGGTGGACTGGGGCCGGATGCAAATGAATTTTTCCGTTATCTTTCCCACCGGTGTTCTGGAAAATGCCCCGCAATTCCATGTGCTCAGTACAAAAGTACCCGACGACAAATCCTCGGCCAAGTTGCAGCGCGAGCTCGTCCGAAAATTCCCCACGGTTTCCATTATCGACATTCGACAATTGCTGAGATTGGTGGAGGGCATCTTGGACAAGATATCCTGGGTCATCAATTTTATGGCCTTTTTCAGCATCCTTACGGGTATTATCGTACTGATAGGATCGGTTCGCAACAGCAAGTACCAAAGAATCAAGGAAAGCGTTCTATTGCGAACCCTTGGGGCCAAGTCAAAGCAGATTTTGAAAATTACGGCCCTGGAATACCTTTATCTTGGACTTTTGGGCAGTGGAATGGGCCTTGTACTTTCGCTTATCGGAAGTCAGCTATTGGCCCTATTTGTTTTTAAGGCGGTATTTGTTCCATCTTGGGCACCTTTTCTAATATTGGTTCCGGGCATCACGCTTCTGGTATTGTTTATCGGGATGGCCAACAGCAGGAGTGTCCTCAACAGTCCGCCTTTGCAGGTGCTGCGAAAGGAAGGGCAATAATCTTCGACCTAGCCGGCCGATTTATTCTTTAAGGGCGAAAGCCTTTATCGGGTTTTCGTAAACCAGTTGGTCGATTTCCTCTTGGGTAAAACCCGATTTGACCAGCTGGGGAAGCAGTAGTTCCAAAATACTGGTATAGGGCGTATCATTTCCATTCCGGTAGGTTTCCAGTTGAATGGTACCGTTTTTTTCTTCCGCCATCCAGCCATCGTCCTGCGAAATCAACAATCGCGAGAGGAGTTGGCTTGCCTTCATCTTTCCGATCATTTCAACATACTGAGCCATTCCCTTTTCATTTACCCCGTCGAGACTGATCCAAACGCCTTTTTTGGCCAAGGCTTCCCGTTCCCCATGGCTGGCATTCTGGGCGTGCACCCAAATCATGGCCGATGCCCTTACCCCTTCGCTCGCAAGGATTTCAAATTCCGAATTCGCGGCAGCGGCGTCACCGGTATGCATGGCGATGGCAAGGCCGCTCTTTTTGTGAAGGAGGAGGGCCGCCCGAAGCAATTTGGCCTCTATCCCATCAAGGGGTCCGTTGCCGACCCCGAGTTTGATAAATCCGGGTCTGATACCGGAACCCCCGATCCCTTCCTGCCATTCCCGTTCCCACCGTTTTGCAATGGCTTCGGTAGTTTCTGTATACGCATGCTTGGGAAGAAATTTTTTATCCACGGCCGAGTAGTATCCCGTATTGGTAACCACGGCGATGCCGGATCGCTCCGACAGGGTTTTGAGCAATTCCACATTTCTGCCGATGTACTTCGGGGTACATTCAAAAAGCAGTCCGACCCCAGATTGCTTCAGTCGAAGTAGGTGGGGCAAAACAATGTCAATGGCATCTTCTGTCCGGTAACGGGGTTCCAAAAGTTGTTCAGCCCCCAAAAAGTCGGTAATGACATGTTCATGGGGAAAGATCTTCCCAAAGTTTTGAATGGGCATCTTGCCCGATACGGTCATGATATATTTTTCAGGGCTTGCCGTTTGAGCATGGACCGTTAGACAAGGAATCAACCCCGAACAGAACAATAGTAGAAATCGCCTTAAGGACATCATATTGTGGTCATTGAATATTAGTTGGACTTAAATTAACAAAAATTATCAAGGGAGCATAAATACCGATTGGGGATTTTATCCATTCTGTTTTAGCAAAATCAATGGATGCTTGGCTTTTAAAGGCAAGCAGAACATCTTTTTGGCCATTTCGGCCACATTTCCATTTTTACGGCTTAGTTTTGCCCCTTCAATAGGAAAAATCATCTAATGGCCGGTTTCGACGATTTTAAAATATCAAACCCCCTCCGACATGCGCTGGACGATTTGGGATTTGTGCATCCTACACCGATACAGTCGCAATCCTTCTCTGTGGTCCTTTCCGGAAAGGACGTGGTAGGCATCGCCCAAACCGGAACGGGTAAGACATTTGCCTATTTGTTGCCCATATTGCAATCGCTCTCATTTTCAAAACAGGTCCAGCCGCGGGTTTTAATACTCGTTCCCACACGGGAATTGGTACTCCAGGTGGTCGAAGAAATTGAAAAACTTGGCAAATATTCGAGTATACGCGTCATTGGCGTATTTGGAGGCACCAATATGAACAGGCATAAGGAAGCATTGGTGGAAGGATGCGATATCGTAGTGGCCACACCGGGACGTTTGTACGATTTGGTCCTTTCCCGGGCATTGCAATTGAAATCGGTTAAAAAATTGGTCATCGATGAGGTCGATGTCATGCTAGATCTGGGTTTTCGTTTCCAGATCACCAATATCTTCGAACTGTTGCCCGAACGTCGGCAGAACATTATGTTCTCGGCTACCATGACCGAAGAGATCGAGACCTTGATCAATGATTTTTTCGTCGCTGCCCAGAAAATAACCATCGCCGTCAGTGGTACCCCACTGGAAAATATTGGGCAAAATGCCTATGCAGTGCCCAATTTTTATACCAAGATCAATCTGTTGCTGCATTTGTTCCAAGATCGGGAAACCTATCATAAAGTTTTGGTTTTTGTGGCCAACAAACGAAGTGCGGACCTGTTGTTCGGCAGATTGGAAGATGATTTCGGGGAAGAGCTGTGCGTCATCCATTCCAACAAGACCCAGAACTATAGGTTGCGCTCGATCAAACAATTCGATGCGGGCAAGAACCGTATTTTGGTGACCACGGATGTCATGGCACGGGGATTGGATCTGGAGGGGATATCGCATGTGGTGAATTTTGATACCCCGCATTTTCCTGAAAATTACATCCATAGGATCGGCCGAACCGGTAGGGCAGCGCAACAGGGTACCTCAATCTTGCTTTTTACGGAGGCTGAAGTGCCATTCAAAAAGGCATTGGAAGCGTTAATGCAGCAAACCATTCCAATTGTGGAATTGCCTGTGGAGGTTGAGATAGCCACCCAATTGGCGCCTGAAGAACAGCCGATCATACTTGAAGCCAACAACCCGCTGCGAACTAGTGGCGATGATGTGCCCGGCCCAAGTTTTCACGAAAAATCGGAAAAGAACAAAAAACAAAATCTGGGCGGGTCGTATAAACGTATCATCAAGGAAAAGTATAAGAAGCCAAAGACCAGGGGCGACAAAAATTTTCACCGAAAACACAAAAAGAAATAGCCTAGTTTCAAATTGAACCACGATGAAGCCGACCATTAACGATTTCCCTGCTGTTTCCCAGGAAGAAATTGAGAAGTGCATCAACATTCTTAATCAACTTGTAGCGAATACCGATCAGATTTTCGAAATTCCAAAGGAACAGCGAACCGCATTGCTCAAAGCCTCCGGAATGCTTTCCAGACCCAGTAGGGAGGAATTTTCCAGACGTAAGAAAGACGCCAAGAAGGCAGAGAAGCGAAAAAAAGCCGCCAAGGACAAAACGGCACGTAAGGAGACCGGGATAAGGAATGCCCGTGAGGCCGTGGTTTTTATAGCGCCAAAACTGCTCCCACTGCAGCAGATCGTCGAAAAAGATCCGCTGCACCTGGCTTCGCCGCGAAACTGTTACGTCTGTAAAACCTTGTACACCCAATTGCATCATTTTTATGACAGTATGTGTACCGAATGCGGCGACTTCAATTACGCCAAAAGGTTCCAAACCTGTGATTTGAATGGACAGGTAGCGTTACTTACGGGGGCCCGATTGAAAATAGGCTATCACATCGCGTTGATGTTGCTGCGATCGGGGGCCACCGTGTTGGCCACCACCCGATTTCCCAAGGATGCGGCGCTAAGGTTCGCCAAAGAGGACGATTTTACCCAATGGGGACATCGATTGAAGATCTACGGTCTGGATTTGCGCCACATTCCCAGTGTGGAAATTTTCTGCAACTATCTCGAGCAACGCCATCCCCGCCTGGATATTCTGATCAACAATGCGGCACAGACCGTGAGAAGACCGGCCGGATTTTACCAACACCTCATGCACAATGAAAATTTGCCAATAAATGCGCTGCCCAAATACGCGGCCGACCTGCTTCAAGACCACCTGAACTGTCTACAGGAATTGAGTGCCTTGTCCAAAGGTGCCCTTATCGATGCGGACCAAGGACTTCCGGTGAGTTGGCACGGGACCGAACCGGGTATCGGATTAAGGGCTTCCGCCATGCTATCACTGATTCCCTATAGTTTTGACAATTCCCTGGTTTCGACGGAAGTTTTTCCGGAAGGGGCACTGGATGCCGATTTGCAACAGGTAGACCTGAGGAAAACCAACAGTTGGAGGCTTAAGTTGGGCGAAATCGAAACTACTGAAATGATCGAAGTGCAACTGGTGAATTCCATAGCACCATTCGTGCTCTGCAACCGATTGGCCGAACTGATGAAAAAGGAGCATACCGGTAAAAAACATATCATCAATGTTTCTGCCATGGAAGGCAAATTTCATCGGTTTTTTAAGGAAGATAGGCATCCGCATACCAATATGGCGAAAGCGGCACTGAACATGCTCACCCATACGGCGGCCGGCTCCTTGGCCAAAGCGGGCATTTATATCAATGCCGTGGATACTGGTTGGGTGACCGACGAAGACCCTGCGGAACTGGCCCGGCGCAAACAGGAACTCCACGATTTTCAGCCCCCACTCGATATTGTGGACGGGGCGGCCAGGGTCATGGATCCCCTGATCGACGGTATCAATACCGGGAAACACTGGTCCGGCAAATTTCTGAAGGACTACCGCCCGATCGACTGGTAAATAGCAGCCCATGGGAATGATCAATGTGAGACCCATCGATCAAACGCCAGGGGATAGTTGTTTTTTATTTCTTAACTTGTTGATTGCCGGATGATCTGGGCAAAATCTTGACAAGATGCACTATCGTAAACTGCCACACACCGACTTGAAGATCTCATCTATTGGTCTGGGTACTTGGGCCATGGGGAACGATTTTTGGGGGTCGGTCGAAGATCGCGATTCGATAGCGGCCATCCATGCGGCCTTGGATGTGGGCATCAACTTCATCGACACCGCTCCGGCCTATGGGGCCGGTCATGCGGAAACTGTAGTGGGGAAGGCCATTGCCCGAAAAAGGGATCAGGTGGTGCTGGCCACAAAGACGGGCGTGATTCGAACCAAAGACAGTTTTATCCGCGATTTGAGCCCCAAGAACATTGTGAAGGACATGGAGGATTCCCTAAGGCGTCTGGGCACCGAATACATTGATCTGTATCAAATTCATTGGCCCGATGCCAATACCCCTTTGGCCGATTCCATGGCAGCACTCATCAAGTTGAAGGAGCAGGGAAAGTTTCGGTATCTCGGGGTCTCCAATTTCTCGGTGGATCTGATCGAGGAGGCACGGCAATTTTCGGATATTGTGAGCCTGCAGCCCCATTTTTCCATCCTGCAACGCAAGATCGAAGTGGAAACCCTCCATTATTGTATGGCCGAGCAGATCGGACTGATTTCTTATGGTACGCTGGCCGGAGGATTGCTTACCGGTAAATACCGATCGCTTCCGGCATTTTCCGAACAGGACAATCGGTCGCGGTTCTATGACTACTACAAGCCCGATTTATGGCCTTCAATACAGGGTCTTTTACAACTTTTGGATACGATTTCGGCGAACCACCATTGTACCGTGGCTCAAATAGCCATTGCCTGGGCGGCACAGCAAATAGGAATCACTTCTGTGTTGGTTGGGGCAAAACGCAAAGAACAGGCATTGTCGAACGCCAAGGCGGCACCCATTGAACTGTCAAGTACCGAGTATGAAGCGATAGATCGCTATCTGAAAAAGCATTTACGCCAAGTCGTTTTCTGATTTTTTGGTCCAAACCAAAATCAAGACTTCTTTTATTCGGCATTCATCAATTCTTCAAGCGCCTCGGGGCTTCTCGGGAGGGCCTTGCCCAATATTTCCCGACTGTTTTCCCTGCACTGGCCAAGTTCCTTCTTTTCAAAAGGCATTTGGGTCAATTCAAAATAACGCTGTTCCGGGGTTTGGGCATATACCGCTCTAGGACTCCAACATTTTACCCAAGATTTCCTTCATCATCTTTGCTGCTAGATATCCGGTCATATTCTGGAAATCACGATCGGGATTATATTCCACGATATCGGCCCCGATTACTTTCCCTTTCAGCGATTGTATCAGGCCAATGACCTGTCTGGGGGTAAGGCCCCCGGGCTCGTGATGCGATACCCCTGGGGCATGGGCCGGGTCGAAACCATCCATATCGAGGGAAATGTACAAAGGGTTGTTGAATTCAAAATGTCGGGTGAGGTCGAGATTTTTCATTTCATGTACTTCCACCCCAAATTTTTGGGCCTGTGCAAACTGGTGCGGATTGAGGGTTCGTATGCCTACCTGCACCAATCGTTTCGCCAGGCCATTTTCCATGATGCGGGCAAACGGACAAGCATGGGAGTGGGGATCGCCCTCATATTCGTGATAGAGATCAGCGTGGGCATCGATGTGCAGAATATCCATCCGGGCATATTTTTCGGAGAAGGCCTTGATAATCGGATAGGTAATGGAATGGTCACCGCCAAGGGTTAAAATCTTATCGGATCCGCCAAGGTGCTTCCCAGTTATTTTTTCAATATCGAAGTAGTCATCGATCGGGAAATCGCCCTTATCGGTGATCCGGTCGCTTTCAAGGTTCATGCCATTTTCGGAATAGAGGTTCATCGATCCACTGTACAGGGCTTCCCGAATAAACGAAGGCGCTTTGCCGGGGCCGGTTTGAAAAGATGATTTGGCATCGTAGCCGATGCCTTGTATACTTATGGCTTTCATTGAATTTGTTGAGGTTGGCAATATAATGTATATTTCGAATGCCTTGCCGGGGCAAGCAAAATTTATCGAAGGACTTTTTAATTATACTAAAGTGATATTCAGGATACTTTTTTTGCATTTTTGTGGAACAACCTTCATTCCTTCTTGACAATGGATTATTTTGTGATCATTTCCATCCTGGTTTTTTTATCCGCCTTCTTTGGTTATCTCAACACCCGTTTTCTGAAATTGCCGACAACCATCGGACTGATGGTCATCACCATTGTTTTTACCCTTGGTGTATTTGCCCTGAGTTATTTCGATGATTCGCTCTTGAATGCAGAGCGATACATCATTTCCCAGATCGATTTTAAGACCGTTTTGCTCGATATCATGCTCAGTTTTTTATTGTTCGCCGGAGCATTGCACACCAATTTTGAACAGCTTAAGGTACAGCGATGGCCCATTCTGGCATTTTCCACCTTAGGGGTATTGGTATCGACTTTTTTGGTAGGTTTAATGATGTTCTATGGCCTACAATGGATCGATCTGCAACTTCCCTTTATTCAATGCTTGCTTTTCGGGGCCCTAATTTCACCCACCGATCCCATAGCCGTACTGGGTATTTTGAAACAGGCCGGGGTCCCTAAAAAATTGGAGACCAAGATCGTCGGGGAATCCCTGTTCAACGATGGGGTTGGTGTGGTGGTGTTTCTCACCATTTTCCAGTTCGCTTCTCCCTCCAAGGAAAGTATCGGCGCAATGGACGTTTTGGAACTTTTTGGGGTCGAGGTTATTGGAGGGATCCTGTTGGGTTTATTGATTGGATGGATCACCTACAGACTCATGAAATCGATAGATGATTACGACATAGAGGTGATCATCACTTTGGCCGCGGTCATGCTGGGCACCGTTATTGCACAACACTTTCATATGTCGGCACCCCTGGCGATGGTTGCGGCCGGCTTGGTGGTTGGCAATGATACCCTGCGCGACAGTGCGATGTCGGAAATCACTGAAACCTATGTCGATAAATTTTGGGAGCTGATCGATATTTTACTGAATACCCTGTTGTTCGTTTTGATCGGCATGGAGATTCTGGTCTTGACCTTCAATGTCGATTATATCCTTGCCGGTTTGTTGGCCATCCCGACAGTGTTGCTCTGTCGCTATCTATCCTTGTTCCTGCCCATTAAATTTTTCAGTGAGAGGCTCGATTTTGTTCCTAGGACCAACCTGATCATGACCTGGGGCGGCCTCCGGGGCGGGATTTCCATTGCCTTGGCTTTGGGGCTTACCGAAGCCCTGAACCGCGATCTGTTCTTGGTGATCACCTATGTGGTGGTGGTGTTTTCAATAATCGTGCAGGGCCTTACCGTGGGCCGTTTGGTAAAAAAGGTGGCGCATTGAACGATTTGGTATTGCTATTTCGGATAAGCTTTAATATTTGATATGGCATGTTTTTATTGAGGGATAAAGTCAACCTCAAGATCTTGGACTTTGGGGTCGATTTCCGGGGTCAAGGTAAAATAAACGCGCAACATCCCTTTTACGGTTTTCATCACAAAAGTCCCCCTTAGTTGATTTTCAGGGACTATGGGATCGGTACTCAGTATGGGGCCTGCCTCCTGTAAC
>JBATHI010000097.1:0-2163 GCA_049666645.1 Flavobacteriaceae bacterium
AATATTTGCTGTTCCAGATGGCGGGATTGAAATTTTTACCCAAGGCAAATCCGTAAAAGATGACTACCGCGGCCATGCTTTTGAACATAAAGAAATAAATGATCCAAAATTCGCTTGCGGACCCTCCTTTTGAAAATAGGCCCTCGGGTATCATAGCGGTGAACATATAGCTGATGACCATGACCAGCAGTGCGAGATTCACGATATTCTTGAACGGCCATACCAATAGCTTTCTCAACGGATGGAGGTCATTTCCCCATTTGTGCACCAGATAAAAGTAATCGTTCCCGATTGGGGCGAACAATAAGGGGTCGTCCTTATCCTCCAGTTTGAACAACTTTGAAGGGGCTACGATCTTGAATCCCTTGACTTCCAGATCATGAGCCTTTTCGAGGTTCTTGATTTTGGAAATAGCCTCTTGTGGAATCTTCCCCTTGAAGTATTTCGAATCCAGGAATCTCAATCTATAATCGATGCAGATCGTCTTGATTTGGCTCAAGTGATAGATCTTTTCACTTTCCAACAGTTCAAAGTTGAAGGCATTGGTGACCGTTGAACCAGGGCCAATGAGGTTTTTTTCGATGCGATCACGGTTGTCCGCATCTTCTTTAAGGATTTTCTTGACCGTTTCGAGAATCGATTCGGACAGGCCGTCCTTGAATCTCGCACGCTCGAGCTTCTCCTCGATGTTTGTTTTTTTCAATAACATTTTCTTTTCTTTAGCAATGAATTCAAAGTTACTTAAAATGAAAATGTCGTCGATTTTTTCAATGACCGGCAAATGTTAAAAATATGTTAAATTCCAAGAAGTCATCTTCCCTTTAACATTGAAAATCGGCAGATATTGTATATTGTCGATCAAATCGTCGGTTCATCGATGGTTTCAGTTGAGTTAACCCCACAATCTATGTATCATGAATCGCACTAAGCCCCCCATGTACGTGCTTATTTTGATGATTTCTTCCGTAATCATCGGCCAAAAAGCGTATGCACAAACCAATTTTTCCAACCCGCAAAAATCAATTACGGGCTATACCGAAAGCAACGGACATTACAACACGTTGTTAACGGCCTTCAAGGCGGCAGGTCTTGATATGATTTTGAACGAAGACGGTCCGTTCACGGTCTTCGCACCATCTGATAGGGCTTTTGGCAAGTTATCCAAGGAAATGGTGGCCGATCTAATGAAGCCCGAAAGCAAGAAAGAACTACAGTCTTTGCTGACCTATCACATCGTTGCCGGAAGTCTTTCCGCTGCCACTATATTGAAAGCCATGTGCAGGGGCGAGGGCAAGGCCAGTTTTACCACGGTACAGGGCGATGAGATCGTGGCTACGATGATGGGGATAGATATCGTTTTGACAGACGGAAATGGCAACTCGGCCATTATTACAAGAGCGGATGCCAATCAATGCAATGGGGTCATCCATGAAATCGATTCTGTGATCCTGCCAGAAAAGATTTAAAAGCTTTAACGTAGTTCGGCCTTCAACACTTGCTCGTAACGTTGTTGGAGGTTCTTCATGATTTTGTCGATCTGCTTGTCGGTGAGCGTGTTCTTTTCGTCCCTAAGGGTGAAGCTGATCGCATATGATTTTTTTCCCTTCTGCAGACTGCTTCCGGTGTAAACGTCGAATAGTCTCATCTCCTTTAAATACTTTCGTTCGGTTTGCTGTGCGAGTTCATAAACTTGTTTATAGGTAACCGCATTGTCCAACAAAAGGGCAAAGTCTCTTTTAACTTCGGGGTATTTGGGGATTTCTTTATATACGATATCCTTTTTACCTGCAAGGTCCTTTATGTTATCCCAATTAAAGTCGGCGTACAAGACCTCCTGTTTAAGGTCGAACATTCTTAAAATTGTTTTTTGAATGGTCCCAAATTCAACCAAATTTCGCTTCTGGGCCCGTATAACCACCCCTTCGGTAAAAATCTTGTTTTCCGCTACTCCCGAATCTTCCACTTCAATACCCAGGCGGAGCAGGACATTTTCGACGATCGATTTCAAATAGAAAAAATCTGACTTTCTGTTCGCAATGGCCCAACTGTCTTCGGTTCTGTTTCCGGTGACCATCAAACTTAGATGTTTGTGTTCTTCACGCAGTGGATTCAGCTGGTGATAGGTTTTGCCAAATTCGAAGAGTTTCAGGTTATGGTTTCTTC
>JBATHI010000098.1:0-4429 GCA_049666645.1 Flavobacteriaceae bacterium
GAATTGAATAATGCAAAATCTAGATTCTTTACTAACATCTCCCACGAGTTCAGGACACCACTTACATTAATAAAAGGTCCTATTGAACAATTGGAAAGGAATTTTGATCAAAAATTAAATATCGATACGGTAAAAATGATGCATCGGAACGCCGATCGCGTACTCATCATGGTCAACCAATTGTTGGACCTCTCCAAAATAGACGAAGGAAGTTTAAAATTGGCCCCGACCGAGGGTGATGTCTACAAATGCTTAAGAGCGGCGACCTCCTCCTTCAACTCCCACGCCACACAGCGTAATATCGACTACAAGGTAGAGATTCCTCCGTCTTTGCTTTGGGCTACTTTTGACCATGGGAAACTAGAAATCATTGTTTACAACCTGCTCAGCAACGCCTTTAAGTTTAGCGATGACGGATCGGAAATTTCCTTTATTGCTTCTAATGATTATGAAGGACTTAAAATCCAAGTTTCAGATTCGGGAAAAGGCATTGCAAAAGAAAAGCTCCCTTTTGTCTTTGATCGTTTTTATCAGGTGGAGGATGACATGACAAACGAAAAGGCAGGTTCGGGCATAGGACTGTCTCTTACCAAGGACCTAGTTGTGCTTATGGAAGGTGCTATAACCGTTTCCAGCGAAGTGGGCGACGGTACTCTTTTTACTGTTCAGCTTCCACTAATGGAAATAAAAAACAAACCAGAAAATACCGCTGTTGACGCCCCAGATGAAAAGGCCAGTAGAAAAGGGCGTTTATTTCCCAAGCCGGAGCCATTTACCCTTGAAAGGACCGACAAAAGAGACCTCCCGGAAATATTATTGGTAGAGGACAATAACGATATGCGGCAGTATATTAAGGAACACCTAATCGATTTTTATCGGGTCAGGGAGTCCGTAAATGGTAAAAATGGACTGGAAAGAGCCTTAGCCAATCCACCAGATCTTATAATTACCGATTTAATGATGCCTAAAATGGACGGCATAGAACTCTGTATGAAACTTAAGACAGATGTTAATACGAGTCATATTCCGGTAATTATGCTAACCGCCAAAGCGGGGATGGAAGATAAGATCGAAGGACTTGAAACTGGTGCAGATGACTACCTTACCAAGCCCTTTGATGGTGAGGAACTATTGGTGCGGACGAAAAATTTAATCCAACAGAGACAAAAACTAAGAGAACTTTTTTCAAATAAGGAGATTAATATAGACCCAAAGAAAATCACTGTCACTTCAATAGACCAAAAATTTCTGGAGCAGGTCTTGAACTTGTTGGAGAAGAATTTCTCCGACCCTGATTTTGGCGTGCCACAAATGCAGAATGCCTTGGCCATGAGCAAGACCCAACTGCACCGAAAATTAAAGGCCCTGACCAACGAGGCACCGGGGGAGCTTCTTCGCAACTTCCGGCTGAAAAGAGCGGTCCAGTTGTTGGGGCAAAATGCGGACAGCGTAACCCAGATCGCTTACAAGGTCGGGTTTAACAATCTGTCCTACTTTGCCAAGTGCTTTAAGGAGCTGTATGGTGTGGCTCCTTCATCTTATTAAAACAGAAAAATAATAGGCAAATGAAATTTGATAACAAACATAAATTTATAGTTGCGACCTTGGCTTTAATAGCACTGGTAAGCTGCGGTAGGGATAAATCGAGGAGCGGTTCAGACCAAGAAGGGAATGCAAAGGATGAAAATCAATCTCGGCAAATTTTAGTGGAACGTCCCAAAGAATCAATGAAAACCAATCCAAATACTGATAATGGCGAAGCAAAAACAAATGCTTCCAGAGCATCAAGCACGACGTCAACAGGCGATTATCCCGATAATCATGAACACGATAATCCTGTGACAATTACCGATTTTGCGATGAGTCCAGAGTCATTGGAAGCAATTCTAAGCTACGGCAAAGCGGATATTTTTAATGAGATTAGGGACAAAGACGGGAAATTTCCAACCGACCCTGACGAACCGTTATATGCGGCAAACCGCGTTCAGCTCCCAAGACTTTTGTTAACAGCGATCAAGGCCCCCGATGGGCATCATGTAACGCTATCCGAATTTAAAAAGGCAAAAGGATATTTCAGGGTCAATTGCAACGGTGTCACCACGACTGTAGAGATTTCGCTGGAGGGAATGATACCAAACGGCACCTATACCACTTGGTTGGGCTATCTCAGTAAAACAAAGAAGCCTGGGGATCCAATAAACCCTTCTGATTTTGTAAGTCCTGTTAATCCTCCATTAGGAAATGCTGATGGCACCGACAACGTATTGATTGCAGATGCGGAGGGTGTTATTGATGTAATTATCGAACATCCTACATGTATTCTTGCGGGTGCTGTAGCCCTTGGAATGCCGGTTCTTTATCATATCAATGGAAATACATATGGAGCAGGTGAAATTCCCGATGTGGAGGAAGTAACGCACTTGTTGGTGTACTTTCAATAAGTTCTTTTTAAGTGATGGCGATTAACTTCAAAATTTGGAAGTAACAATCGGGAATCAAAGGGTTAAAACCTTCGGAAATTAAAAAATTCCCTATCCACCACTTATAAACGGCACTTAAATAAGGGAGGATGTCTTAGGCCCCTATTTTCGAATCGACTAATGTTTTTAGTAAACTAGGTTAAAAAGTATCTTGTTTTCAGTTGAAAGGCTTTTGCCTAGAAGCTGGAAACCGCCCACTAATTAATATTGATTATCTCATTTTTACCATTCTTACCCTAATTGCTTCCAGATTTCATCTGACTGACATTTTCTCGACACTGGAACAGAACTGTTAGCATCTGGAACCCTTCTGTTAGTTTTCCGAAAGCTGTTACGATAGTTTTGAGTTATTGAATTGGTTCATTTAGTTCGAACGTAATACTAATTCTCCCACACGAAAAAATTATGATTCACAATTCCCCAGAATATGCAGTACTAACAATTTATTAATAAGAAATTATGAAAACTAAGAAAAACAACAGCCGTAGTATAAAATTTATACCGCTACAACTACTTATGCTCGCTACCCTTTTCTTCACAATGGTGGGAGGTTGTAGCAATGAAGATCCAAATCCTGATTCCCAATCGCTCCAAAGCGGGGAGATTAGTGGAAAGGTTACAGATGAAAACGGCAATCCTTACCCAAGTACCCTCATAACTATTTCCAAGGGTACCGATCAAAATACGAAAGCTACCAACTCCGAAGGTGTATTCAATTTAGTTACGAAAGATATCGGGTCTTATGCTGTAAACATGGAGTTGCCGTTATCGACAGATGCCGTATCGGTGAACCCTGCGACGGTGAATGTACAGCCAAATCAAACAGCGGTAGTCGATTTTCAGATCAAGCCAATACCTGCCAAGGCGCATTTAAACTTTGGCACAGTACAGTTGCTTGAAGAAATTGTGGATAAGGACGGTAATACCCCGTCTGCCAACAACGAACCACTGTATGCCAAAAATAACTTCGATGCTCCCTTAGGATTATTGACTGCTATTTTGGCCCCCGATGGCCACCATGTAACCCTGTCAGAATTTAAGCAAGCAGATGGCAATTTGTTAGTGTCTTGTAACGGAAATACGTCCACGGTGGCAATTACTTTGGAAGGTATGATCCCTAATGGCACCTATACGTTCTGGTTAGCGTACCTCAAAACGAAAAAAAAAGTAGGTGAGAGTATAGATTTTGCTAACGATTTTGTGAATTTCACAAACCCTCCGGTCGGGGCATCAAACGGTACGGATAACATTGCGATTGCCGATGCGAATGGAGCCATCAACGTTACTATGGAACATGCTTCATGTATCCTAACAGATGAGGTGGCTCTGGTAATCCCTATTCTATACCATATCAATGGAAAGACTTTTGGCGGGGGACATGTGCCCGATGCAGAGGAAATGGTGCAGATGTTGGTATACTTTCAATAGCTATATTTTGCCTGACCGGATAAAAAAAACTCCCACTATATGAAATTATAACAGCCAAATTTTGAAATGATGGAAACAATAAAAAATAACAAAAGCGAGGTTTTCAAACCTATTCAAGAACTTATCGTCTACTTAGTATTTGGATTAATAATAATGGGTTGCAGTAAAAGTGATAATGATCCGGATATCAGTTCTGTACAGCTACAATCAACCACTTTTACCATGGAAGAGATAAATGGTTGCAGTCATAGCAGCGGAGGTCAAGGCACCCGCTTTCTCTTTGAGGTATTTTATACGGCCTCTGATACTTCTAAGATAAAAAAGGTTTTGATAAAATTCATCCCATCAATAGGGAACCCTGTTGAAACTACTATTAGTTCGGGGTTTCTGAACAATGGCAGCAGGATAAAATGGGGAGGATGCCTTCGCTTTTTTGAAGGGGATTGGTTAGATGTAGAAACAAGACTGCAAACGGAAGATGGCACCATAAGTAATGTCTCAAAAGTGAGGGTCGCCCGGCC
>JBATHI010000099.1:0-7498 GCA_049666645.1 Flavobacteriaceae bacterium
GAACGCCATCAATGCCCGCACAAGATTGGCGCTGTTGGAGGAAGGAAAGTTCTATTTGGTACAAACCCAACTAAGGGGCAAACACTATTTGCGCACTACGCTCATGAATCCCTTCACCACCCTGGCCAATCTGGAAGAGCTGTTGGAACGTATCGTCGCAAAGGCCAAATTAACATAGCCGAGCCATATCCCGGCACCAAATTTAAGGTAGTACGTTTAAGTGGTTTAAATTTTCATTGATTCCATGATCTGTGCCCCGCTTTCCTTCCTTGAAAAATTGATGGCACATTCGATCAACGCAAGGTGGGAATAGGCCTGCGGAAAATTCCCCAGGAGCCGCTTCGACTTAAAATCTATGTCCTCGCTGAACAGCCCCAGATGGTTGCTATAGCTCAGCAGCTTGTCGAAATGGGCCTTGGCTTTTTCTTCTTCCCCGATTTTGAACAAGCTGTTGATGAACCAAAAGGTACATATGGTAAAAGAGGAAGAAGGCAAACCAAAATCATCCTCATTCTTGTATCGGTACAAGAGTCCGTCATGGCTCAAGTCCTTTTCAATGGCCTTCACGGTAAGCACATATTTTGGGTCCTTGGCGTGGATAAATCCGTACGATTCCATCAGAAGCACGGACGCATCAAGATAGTGCGACCCGTACGACTGGGTAAACGCACCGACTTCGGCATTCCATGCATTGGCATGGATATCGTTCTTGATTTCCTGTTCGAGTGCGGTCCATTTCTCCAATTTTCCGGTTTTGCGAAGTATACGGGCGACTTTGATCGCACGATCGATGGCGACCCAGCAGAGCACTTTTGAAAAGGTGAAATGCCGGTCTTCGGTCCTGAATTCCCATATGCCCTTATCGGCTTCCTTCCAGTGATTCGACACGATCCACACAATACCCTTGGTAATGCCCCAAAGCTCCTCCCCGTTCTCGATGTCGTTACTATATTTGGCCAGTTGTTCATAGATCACGTCCATCAAAATACCATAGATGTCGTTCTGCTTCTGTTGATAGGCCGCATTGCCTATACGCACGGGTTTCGAACCCTTGTAACCACTGAGATGGTCCAGGGTTTTTTCGGTCAGTTGTTTTTCCTTGTTGATACCGTACATGATCTGTAGTTTCTCATCCTTGTCGGGAATCAGGTCGACGATAAATTGGAGGTACCTTCGCGCCACATTCTTGTGGCCCAATTCCCCAATGACCCTGATGACCATGGAAGCGTCGCGTATCCAGCAAAACCGGTAGTCCCAGTTGCGCACCTCTCCTATGGTTTCCGGCAAGGAGGTTGTGGCTGCGGCCAATACCGCCCCCGTCTTGTCATAACTCAACAATTTCAAGGTGATGGCACTGCGACTTATCTGTGCATTGTACTGCCTGTAATTAGGGGTTTTGCTGCTCCAGTTGAGCCAATACACCTTGGTCCGCTCGAGTTCATTATAGACCTTCCTACGGGAAGGCAGCAATATTTTCTCGTTGTAGCCCATGAGAAAATAACCATCCTCGGTAAGCTTGATTTCGCGGCCCTCGACCACGGCATTTTTATTGAAGGAAGTATAGAGGAAAACGGTATCGAATTTTTCGCCTTGGGTGAGGCTGACCACAAAGTTCTTTTTGACATGGGTATGGGTCGTTCCCATGGCATATTCCAGTTTCGGGTCGTACAATACCCTGAATTTAGGCTTTCCTGATAGATGTTTAAAATATCGGATGATTTCAGGAGGGGCGTTGTACCCGCCACCTTCCTTGCGGTAACGCGGCATGAAATCCCTGATCTCAAATGCATTTTTACCATCGGTGAAATGTGTGATCAGGATCGCAGTGTGCTTTTTATACCGCTGTTTGATGGTATACCCCTCCCCTACCAGAATTTCAAAACTGCCGCCAATCTTCTCGTCTAATAATTTGGCGAAGACCGATGAAGAATCGAATTCGGGCAAACAGCACCATTCCAACGCTCCCGTTTCCGAAATCAACGCAGCACTCCTACAATTTCCTATTATTCCATAGTTTAAATTATCCATTTCGCAAAATTCTTAAAGTAAACTCGGGTTCAATTGCTTTTGCCCTTGATTTTGACGAAATTTAGAGAAATAATGTTCAAAACAAGGGAAAATTGCGAATAAATGGGTAAAACTATCATAATCTCAAATAGACTGCCGGTTCAGTTACAAATCAGCAATGGTGGCATCAATGCCGTGCCCAGTGTTGGTGGTCTGGCCACAGGAATGAAATCGGTACACAAGGGAGGTGATAGCCTGTGGATTGGTTGGAGCGGCCTGACCGATGAAGAAATACCGAAAGCATTGGTGAAGGATATCGATAAGGCACTGGCAGCCCATCATGCCGCGAAGGTCAATTTGACGGATAAGGAAGTGGAAGGGTTCTATTACGGTTTTAGCAACCGCACCATATGGCCTTTATTCCATTACTTTTTGGAATATTCGGAATTTGAGCTGGATAGTTGGAATACCTATAAGGCGGTGAACCAAAAATTCGCCGACGCGATTTTGGAACATGCCGACAACGATGATACCATATGGGTTCACGACTACCAATTGATGTTGGTACCCCAGATGGTCAGGGAAAAGAAGCCAAATATCGCCATTGGGTTTTTCCTGCACATTCCCTTCCCCTCCTTCGAAATATTCCGTACCCTTCCCTGGAGGAAGGAGATTTTGGAAGGCCTCCTGGGGGCCGATCTTATCGGTTTTCACATCTATGATTATGAGCGTCACTTTCTGAGTTCGGTCAGGCGGCTGTTGGGTCTTGAAGTGAGTTTTAATGAAATTTATTTGGACGACAGCGTCATTAAGGTCGATTCGTTTCCCATGGGCATCGATTATAAAAAATTCAGCGAAGCGGCCAAAGTCCATCAAAATACCCATCCCGACCAGCAGTCAGAACTGCAACAACGCCTCGATCAACATAAAAAAAGTGACCCTGAGGCAAAATTTTTGTTGTCGATCGACCGATTGGATTATTCCAAAGGAATCGCCAAGCGGCTTTATGCCTTTGAGTACTTTTTGAACAAATATCCGCAGTACAAGGAAAAGGTACGCCTGGTGATCTTGGCGGTGCCCTCAAGATCGAACGTGCCGCAATACCAATTGCTGAAGAAAGAAGTGGATGAGTTGGTGGGACGGATCAACGGGGAGTTCTCCACGGTAAGTTGGACCCCGATATGGTACTTCTACCGATCCATGCCGTTTGAAAATCTTATCGATCTTTATACCTCGAGTGATATCGCCTGGTTGACCCCCTTAAGGGATGGCATGAATCTGGTCGCAAAGGAATATATCGCGACAAGGACCGATAAAACGGGTGTTTTGATTTTGAGCGAAATGGCAGGCTCGGCCAATGAAATGAACGAAGCCCTCCTGATCAACCCGAACAATTTTGAGCAGATAGCCGATGCACTTTACGAAGCCATCAACATGCCCATAGAAGAACAGCAGGCCCGAAATGAAGTTTTGCAGCAACGATTGGAGCGATACAATGTCGAGAAATGGGCAAACAGCTTTATGAATTCCCTCCAGGCACAAAAAAATCGGGATGCTGCCAATGTTTCCAAAAAGTTGAACGAGCGCCTCTTGGCGCCTATCCTCGATCGATTTGGCAAGTCTGAAAAACGGTTGTTGTTTTTAGATTATGACGGCACATTGGCGGGTTTTCATGTTGACCCAAATAAAGCTTCCCCTGATGGGGAATTATATCGGTTGCTGGATGACCTGAGCCAACAAAAAAACACGGAATTGTTCCTGGTGAGCGGGCGCGATAAAAACACCTTTGAAGACTGGTTCCTCCACAAAAAATACAACATGATCGTTGAACATGGCGTATGGATCTCCAGACAAGGGGAAAAGTTCAGAATGTTGGAAAACATTAAAAATGATTGGATGGAAAACATTCGTCCCGTTTTGGAATCCTTTGTAGACCGTACCCCCGGCAGTTTTATAGAAGAAAAGAATTATTCCCTCGCATGGCACTACCGCAAAACAGATCCCGATTTTGGAAATCTACGGGCCTCGGAACTGAATACGGTATTGACCAGTTTGATCGCCAATGACGATCTTAGCGTACTCAATGGCAATAAGGTGATGGAAATAAAAAGCAGCAATGTGAACAAAGGGCGGGCAACGGCCCGTGTTTTGGGCGAAGGGGATTATGATTTTGTTTTCGCCATCGGGGATGATTGGACCGATGAATTCATGTTCCAAGAACTTCCTGAGGAAACGGTAACCGTGAAAGTGGGGCGGCAAAAAACCCATGCCCGGTATTATCTGGACAGTATAAAGGAGGTTCGCGGGCTATTGCGTAAATTCGTTGATTAGCAAATCATGGGAAGCCAATGAAAAAACTTCTGTCACTTGCCATCGTAATTATCTGTAATGGGCTACCCGCCCAATCCGGTTCCGACGTCTTTCTTCTCGATCTTGACGTGACCGCGAAAGGAATCGCATTGGGGACGCCCCGGAATATTTCCAATACCATCGGCTATGACAACCAACCCTCATTTTACAATGACGACATGATCATGTTCTCCTCCACAAGGAACGGACAAACCGATATCGCTACATACCAGCTAGGGAACGCGGCTCGTTCATGGCTCACGGAAACCCCGGAAGGAGGCGAATATTCCCCGCTCAAAATCCCGGGTAAAAATGAATTTTCTGCCATTCGTTTAGATCAAGACGGTTTGCAGCGTCTTTATCGATACGACTATGCCACGGGGAAACCCGAACGCTTGTTGAATGACCTTAAGGTAGGATACCATGTTTGGTTCAACAAGGATATATTGGTTTCGACGGTGTTGGTAGAGGATCGGATGGATTTAGTAGTGTCTCACTTAACGGACAAAACCAATTATACCCTGCAAAAAAATGTAGGGCGGTCATTACATAAAATTCCAAATACCGACCTGGTCAGTTATATCAGCAAAGAGCACGGAGACTGGGAAATAAAATCGTTGAACCCTATTTCCGGTGCTACCCAGGTCATCTGCAAGACCTTACCCCAAAGCGAGGACATGTGCTGGCTGGTCGACGGCACCATTTTGATGGGCCATAACGATACCCTCTGGAAATACAATGCCAAAGAGGACGAGCAGTGGCAGTCTCTCAAGATTTTTGAAGCACACGACATAAACCACATCACCAGGCTGCAGACCAACTCAAATTCCACGAAACTTTTATTGGTGGCCGACGATCCTGCTCCATTCCCGCGTAAAGAATAGTCCATAACCCCTCTAGGTTGAAACCAAAAACCCATATCCTGCCGGTCATCATCGTTGCCCAATTCGCCTGCACCAGTTTGTGGTTTGCCGGTAATGCCATTATTGAACCCCTCATGCTCAAAACCGGGCTGGGCCACGAAATCATGGGTTATGTACTGTCCTCCGTGCAATTGGGATTTATCTCAGGTACTTTGGTATTCGCACTTTTGATGGTTGCCGATCGATTTTCCCCTTCAAGGGTATTTATGATCTGCGCCTTGCTGGCCTCCATGTTCAACTTCATGCTTCTTTCGGATTCGATATCGAAATGGTTGCTCATCGTGGCCCGGTTTGGAACCGGTTTCTTTTTGGCTGGCATTTATCCGGTAGGGATGAAGATTGCTGCGGATTATTATGAAAAAGGCCTGGGAAAGGCCTTGGGCTTTTTGGTGGGGGCTTTGGTTTTGGGCAGTGCCTTTCCATTTTTGGTAAAGGGTTTGGCTTGGGGTCAAAATCAAAATGCCGTTATTGTGAGTACTTCCGGATTGGCCATTTTGGGCGGTTTGATACTCTGGATACTGGTGCCGAACGGGCCGTATCGCAGGCCCAGCACAAAATTGGTGTTACGTGCAGGCCCAGACCTGTTCAAGATCATTGGTTTTCGCAGGGTGGCCTTCGGTTATTTCGGACATATGTGGGAACTCTATGCCTTTTGGGCATTTACGCCCTTCGCGATACAGACCTACAATGACCTTCACCAAAGTACGCTACCGTTGGCCATGACCACCTTCGCCATCATTGCCATGGGAAGCTTATCCTGCATTTTGGGCGGGCTGCTTTCGCAAAAGTATGGCAGTCGAAAAGTAGCCTTGATCAGTTTGGCCCTTTCCGGAAGTTTTTGTTTGGCCTCGCCCTTTATTTTTTGGTTGGCAGCACCACTCTTCATAGTAGCTTGGGTGATCTGGGGAATGGCAGTGATTGCCGATTCGCCACAGTTTTCAAGCCTGGTGGCGGGCAGTGTGCCGCTTCATTTGAAGGGAACGGCATTGACCCTTGTGAACTGCATTGGTTTTGGAATCAGTATCGTCAGCATCCAACTCCTTTCGTTTTTGTCAGACCGCATAAGCCTCAACTACCTGTTTCTGGTTTTGGTCTTGGGCCCGGTCTTAGGGTTGATAGGGCTAAAAGCAAAGACCCCTTAACATATATTTAAGAAATTAAACTGACAGATCAATGTACTTTAGGCCGGACAAAAAAAGATAAAATGAAAAAATTGCCAATTCTTGCGGTATTGCTATTCGCAAGCAATGCCTTTTCCCAAACCGATACGCGAATATACGATATCATCGAAGCCATATCTTCCGAACGAATCCAAAGCGATGTGACCACCCTGGCCAATTTTGGCACCCGCCATACCTTGAGCGATACCCTCTCACAGACCCGGGGAATCGGTGCAGCAAGAAGGTGGATCAAAGCTGAATTTGAAATGACTTCCCAAGCGTGCGAGGGCTGCCTTGAAGTCTTTTACCAAAAAAACCTGGTGAAAAAGGGCGAGAACGATCGTATCGTAAAAGATGTTTGGGTCGTGAACGTGGTGGCGATCCAAAGGGGCAGCAAGCATCCGAATCGGTTTATCGTGATGAGCGGTGATATCGATTCAAGGGTGAGCGATGCCAACAACTTTACTTCCGATGCCCCTGGGGCCAACGACAATGCAAGTGGGATGGCCGGTACCTTGGAGGCGGCAAGGGTCTTGACCAAATACAAATTTGAAAACAGCATCATTTATACCGGTCTTTCAGGGGAAGAACAAGGCCTTTTTGGCGGCAAAGGCCTGGCGGCCCACGCCAAAGAACAGGGCTGGGACATCATTGGCATTTTCAATAATGATATGATCGGTAATATCACCGGCGTAGATGGTATTGTGAGCAACGTTGATTTTAGGATCTTTTCAGAACCGGTTCCCCCCACCGAAACGGAAAAGGAACGATTGGCCAGAAGATTTTATGGAGGCGAGGTCGATGGGATCTCCAGGCAATTGGCACGGTATGTGCACCTAAACGTAAAGACCTATATGCCCGAAATGAACCCGATGATGGTATACCGTTTAGATCGCTTTGGGCGTGGTGGCCACCATCGGCCCTTTAATGACGCAGGTTTTGCCGGAATCCGGATTATGGAGGCCCACGAGAACTACACCCAACAACATCAAGATATCCGTACCGAAAACGGGATCGCTTACGGTGATGTGCTGGAGCATGTCAATTTCGGATACGCGA
>JBATHI010000100.1:0-5701 GCA_049666645.1 Flavobacteriaceae bacterium
TGGGTACCCATCCTCTATTTTACACAAGGTTTGCCTTATGTCATGGTAGTCACCGTTTCGGTGATCATGTATAAAAAATGGGGCATAAGCAATGCCGATATCGGTCTTTATACCAGTTGGTTGTATCTCCCTTGGGTCATCAAGCCCTTATGGAGCCCCTTCGTAGATTTGAAGAGCACAAAACGCAACTGGTTCCTCATTACACAATTGTTGGTTTCAGTGGCTCTGTTAGGGGTAGGGCTAACGATACCCACCAATATCTTTTTCATTACCTCCTTGGCCTGTTTTTGGATGGCCGCCTTTGCCTCCGCCACCAATGATATTGCATCGGATGGCTATTATATGATTGGGCTTACGGAGGAAAAACAGTCCTTTTTCGTCGGTTTGCGCAGTACCTTCTACAAATTGTCGACCGTTACCGGACAGGGGCTGCTGGTGATCTTGGCAGGTTTCCTGGAAAATAGATATGGTGATAATACCAAAGCATGGTCGCTCACCATGATATGCGCAGCCTTTCTGATGCTTTTACTGACCATATCCAACTTTTTTGTCACTCCGAAGTTTGAGACTTCAGATGCCATTGCACTTGACAAACCGGCAAGTTTTATGGAAGTTTTCATCTCGTTCTTTAAAAAACCGGGCATGGCGGCCGCCTTGACGTTTATCTTGCTTTTCCGCCTTGGTGAATCACAGTTGGTAAAAATGGCAGCTCCCTTCCTTTTGGATCCCACATCGGTGGGGGGCCTGGGGTATTCCACTTCAGAAGTGGGTACCATTTATGGCACGATTGGGGTCATTATGCTTACTGTTGGGGGCATCCTTGGAGGAATCCTCATTTCCCGTGACGGATTGAAAAAATGGATGCTGCCCATGTTGCTCTCCCTCAATGTGCCCAATGCATTGTATGCCCTGCTCGCCATCACCAAAACCACCCATATTGCTGCCGTCGTGAGCACGGTGGTGCTTGAACAGTTCGGCTATGGCTTTGGTATCGCTGGTTTTATGGTGTATCTGATCTATATCGCCGATGGAAAGTCAAAAACTTCCCATTACGCGATAGCCACCGGATTTATGGCCCTTGGCATGATGCTCCCAGGATTGATCAGCGGTTATATGCAGGAGTGGCTTGGGTACGGCGGTTTTTTTGTATGGGTGGTCATCGCGGCGTTTCCGGCCATCATCATGTTAAAGTATATCTACTATCCCCCAGATTTTGGTAAAGCAAGTACAAGAAATGCGGAAAATTCCTAGTTATCGGCAAGCCAAAGGTTTGCTTAGCACCTCCGAAAAGGTAGGACAATTGTTCATGCCCGCCGCCTTCATCAATGATTCGGAGGCTGAAATTGCAGCATTGGAACAGTTGATCGGAAGGCACCATATAGGTGGCCTTTGTTTTTTCCATAGTCGTGCGAGTGCGGCCACCAACTATGAAGGAAAAAAAAAGGTGGTCTACAACGAAAGGAGCTTTGAAACCCTTAGGGTATTGATACAACGTTATCAGAAAGCGGCAACTTATCCGCTGCTCATCGCCATCGATGCCGAATGGGGCTTGGCCATGCGCGTGGAAAAAACCCCGCAATACCCTTATGCAATTACCTTGGGGGCCATGCAAGATGGTGATGATCTCATCTTTGAAATGGGTCGAAATATAGCCAAAGACTGTTTGGCCGCCGGTATCCATTGGAACTTGGCCCCCGTGGTAGACATCAATGTCAACCCCAACAACCCTGTGATCGGATACCGGTCGTTCGGGGAAGACAAGATCAAGGTGACCCGAAAGGCATCGGCCTATATCAAAGGGATGGAAGCTGAAGGTCTTTTGACCAGTATCAAACACTTTCCGGGCCATGGTGATACCGAGACCGACTCACATCTGGGACTTCCATTGATCGATAAGCCTAAGGAAGTCCTACAAGAAAACGAACTCTTTCCCTTTCAAGAATTGGTGAACGATGGCGTGGATTCAGTGATGGTAGGGCATTTATCGGTGCCTTCCTTGGCCGGAGGTAAACCCGTTCCCTCGAGCATATCCAAGGAAATCATCAAAGGGGTCCTTCGCAAGGAAATGGGATTTAAAGGCGTGGTGATATCGGATGCATTGAACATGCATGCGGTCTCGAAAAACTATCCAATTAAGGGCGAACTGGAATGGTTGGCCTTTGATGCGGGCAACGATGTGCTCTGTTTTGCGGAACATACCAAGGAGGCTATTGAAACCATAGTTCAAAAAGCTTCAGAACAACAGATAGAAGAAAGTTTTAAAAGGGTATGGCTACTGAAGGAAAAGGCCATCACTACTGCATCTTCTGAAAATACGATGGTCAAGCAAAAAACCTTATCGGATCCCACCCTGTTGAACGAAAGGATGGCGCGTAGGAGTTTGACCTTGGTCAAAGGAGATGAGAATGCCATTGCCACCTTCCGAACGAACGGATTCATAAAACGATCCATACCGGAGACCGCCAATTGTCGCTTCCTTACTGACATCGAGCATGGGCCTCCACCGGAAAAGGCTATGACAACCGAGCAAAACATTCTTTTGGCCTTGTTTCCACGTCAGGTAAAGCCCGCGAATGATTTCGGCTATAGCAAAGGGGAGCTGCAATCGATCAATAGGCTGCTACGATCCAATCAGGTGACACTTTATCTTTTTGGGAACCCATATGTATTGGGACTTCTGGATATTTCCAAAGCACATGCCGTTGTAGCCGCCCACCAAGATTTTGAAGTCTTCCAAAAGGTGGCCGCAGCACATTTTTTGGGTACATTTAAGGCTGATGGCAAATTGCCCATAACACTTCCAAAACCATGAAAACCTATTCCATTTTAGGTTTGATGTCGGGTACTTCCCTGGATGGGTTGGACCTTGCCCATTGTCAGTTCTCCAATACCCAAGAGCAGTGGGAATACAAAATCTTGGCACATCAAAGCCTTCCGTATTCCAAAACCATGCGGACGGCATTAAAGGATGCCATTTTTTTAAAGGCAGAAGCGCTGTTGCAACTGAACAATTCTTATGGGACATGGCTCGGCGAACAAGCCAAAATCTTCATCGATGAACACCAATTGGTGGTCGATGCCGTTTCCAGTCATGGGCATACCACCCACCACCGACCCGATAAAGGTCTTACCTATCAAATCGGTTCTGGGCAACACTTGGCAAATGCATGTGGCCTTAAGGTCATTTGTGATTTTAGGACAAACGACGTTGCGCTTGGTGGGCAAGGGGCCCCTTTGGTCCCCATTGGCGACCAATTGCTTTTCGGGAAATATGACTTTTGTTTAAACCTAGGGGGCATCAGCAATATTTCATTCGATCTGGAAGGAAAAAGAATCGCTTACGACATTGGTTTGGCGAACATGATCTTGAATCACATTACACGGAAAATAAATCTCGATTTCGACCGTGGTGGTGCTTTGGCACGAATCGGCAGGCCCAACGTCGAGATGTTGACCAGGTTGAACCAACTCGAATTCTATCGATTGCCCCCTCCAAAATCGATTGGCTATGAATGGTTCGTTGAAAAGGTGGTGCCCATAGTGGATGCCACGAATGACACGCCCCAAAATTTATTGCATACGGCCGTGGTCCATATTTGCGAAAAAATTGGCGATCGAATAAGACATCATCAAAAATCGAAGGGCCAAACCCTATTGGTGACCGGTGGCGGTGCCTTGAATGACTTTTTGATCGAGACCTTGCAGCAACGACTGGGAGGAGATACCAAATTGGTGGTGCCCCCGAGTCTCTTGATCGAATATAAGGAAGCCTTGATTTTTGCCTTGATGGGTGCCCTTCGTTTGGCACAGCGGACCAATGTATTCGCTTCGGTAACCGGGGCAAAAAGAGACTCGTCGAGCGGGGTTTTATACCTCCCAAATTAACTGGTTAAACCACAATTGCCTATCTTGGAATTACGAAAAGCAAAATTAAAATCAAGCATATGCCAACCAAACAACAGAAGGCCACGGCTTACTGGAAAGAGAATGTAAGATACTTGTTCATATTGCTCGGGATATGGTTTGCCGTTTCCTATGGGGCCGGAATCCTCTTCAAGGATACCCTCAACCAGATTAAAATTGGAGGATTCAGGCTTGGATTTTGGTTTGCGCAACAGGGTGCCATTTATGTATTTGTGATTTTGATATTCGTATATGTCCATTTGATGAACAAGTTGGACAAAAAATATGGCTACGACGAATAGGCCGACCAATCAAAACTATTTTTACTATGGATGTTCAAACATGGACTTATATTTTAGTGGGAATTACCTTTTCGCTCTATATCGGGATCGCGATTTGGTCACGAGCCGGCTCCACTAAAGAATTCTATGTTGCCGGAGGGGGCGTTTCGCCATGGGCGAACGGAATGGCCACGGCAGCCGATTGGATGTCTGCTGCATCCTTCCTATCCATGGCCGGTATCATTGCCTTTGCCGGTTACGACGGGTCGGTTTATTTGATGGGATGGACCGGGGGCTATGTTTTGTTGGCACTACTTCTGGCTCCATACCTAAGAAAATTCGGTAAGTTCACCGTTCCGGATTTCATCGGCGATCGTTACTATTCCAAATCATCAAGAATCGTTGCGGTATTTTGTGCGTTGCTGGTATCGTTCACATATGTGGCAGGACAGATGCGAGGGGTGGGAGTGGTATTTTCGCGGTTCCTGGAGGTTGATATCACTACGGGCGTGATCATCGGGATGGTCATTGTCCTCTTCTATGCCGTGCTCGGGGGCATGAAAGGCATCACCTATACCCAAGTAGCCCAGTACTGCGTGTTGATCTTTGCATTCATGGTACCGGCCATTTTTATTTCCATACAAATGACCGGAAACCCAGTGCCGCAATTGGGAATGGGGTCGACCTTGAGCGATGGTTCGGGAACCTATCTTTTGGATAAGCTCAATGGACTTTCTACCGAGCTCGGTTTTGCCGAATATACCTCCGGTTCAAAAAGTACGCTCGATGTTTTTGCCATTACCCTGGCCTTGATGGTCGGAACTGCCGGACTGCCACACGTCATTGTTCGCTTTTTTACGGTAAAAAGAGTTAAGGATGCCCGAAAGTCGGCCGGTTTGGCCTTATTGTTGATTGCCATTTTATACACGACCGCCCCCGCCGTGGCGGTTTTTGCCAAAACCAACCTCATCGATACGGTGAGCGATCAAGAATACCAAACTTTGCCCGCTTGGTTCAAAAATTGGGAAAAAACCGGCCTGTTGACCTTTGAGGACAAGAATGCAGATGGCAGAATTCAGTATGTGGCCGATCTGAAAACCAACGAACTCAAAATCGACAACGACATTATGGTCTTGGCCAATCCCGAGATTGCCAATCTCCCCGCCTGGGTGATTGCCTTGGTCGCAGCCGGAGGGCTTGCCGCTGCACTTTCCACAGCAGCGGGATTGTTATTGGTGATTTCGTCTTCGGTATCCCATGACCTCATCAAGAAGGTCTTCGTCCCTAATATCTCGGAACGGGGCGAATTATGGTCGGCACGAATCGCTGCCACCTTTGCCGTGGTGGTCGCCGGATATTTTGGCATCAATCCGCCCGGTTTCGTTGCCGCCGTTGTCGCCTTGGCCTTTGGTTTGGCCGCCGCTTCCTTTTTCCCGGCCATTGTTTTGGGCATTTTTTATAAAAAAATGAACAAGGAAGGCGCTGTTACAGGTATGGTCGTTGGAATAACCCTGATG
>JBATHI010000101.1:0-1797 GCA_049666645.1 Flavobacteriaceae bacterium
GGCGAGTTTGGAGAAAAGGGCGCCTTTTAATCCCTTTAAAGCATCAAATCCCATCGGTGGATCTCCGTCCTAAAGCGACTCCCGGAGTTGGCCCTTACTTGATCGGTTGTCGATAAAAATGGCACAATGCAATTTTATGGTCATGGGAGATGATGGATAATTCTATTTGATCAAATAAAGTGAGTTTGAAATGGGTTTGATGCATTTTTCGAATGTACAATCCTTATATAGCCATTCGGTCTAAGAACAAATCAATCCCGATCAATCCTTTGTGAAATTAATTTTGTCACCGATTTCAAGGCCCCATTGTTGCACCAATCCCGCATTGACTTCCAGTACATATTGCACGGGGACCTTGGAGGAAAGGCCGTCTTCGCTGAAAGGCTGGGTATTTTCCTGAAAACTGGCGATGCCAAGGTCTGCTTTGATAAAGATAAGGTCAAGTGGAAATTCGGTATTCTTCATGTAGAAAGCGTGCATGGCTTCGTTGGGGAATATAAAGAGCATCCCCTGTTTGTCGGCCATGGAACTTCGGTACATCAATCCGGTCTGTGTTTCGTAATCGCTGTCGGCGATCTCAATGTCCAATGTGGCGATCAAGGTATCGGTCTTCTGCCGGTAAATTGAAAGTTCCCCTTCCTTTTGAAAGACGATGGCCTCGGTTTTGATGGCCTGTTTCGAGTTCTCCTTGCAGGATAGGATGACCGACAAGGGGATCAGAATAAATACTATTCGCTTGAGTACTTTGATCATGTTTTAATGATAATCCAACTGTTTGGTCTTGGGACCACTGCCCATACCATACCCATTATTTTTTACTTGCTATTGGCCTGAACATGAAATACAGCCCGATCAAAATGAACGGAATGCTCAACCATTGACCGGTAGATAACAGTCCGAGGGACTCTTCAAAGCCTCCTTGGCTTTTCTTTACGAATTCCACAAAGAAACGGATGGTCCACAAGAGTACTAGAAACAGTCCGAACAGATACCCTTGTTTGTCTTTCTTATCGGTTTTCCAGTAGAGATAATATAGGATCAGAAAAACAAAGATATAGCACACCCCCTCGTATAACTGCGCTGGATGTCTGTAAGGTATTTGGGCAAGATATTCCGAAAATTGGGGGTTGCTTTCGATGGCATCATAAGCCGCGTTCACCGTTTGTTCCTTGGTGATGCCCAATGCTTTTGAAGGGTGCATGTCATCGGAATCCCTGATAAATCGCGTGGCAAAAACAAAGGACTCATCGGTGACCTTCCCGTTGATCTCGGAGTTGAAAAAATTCCCCAAACGCACAAAGAAGGCGCCGATGGCGAAGGGGATTACCATCCTGTCCAAAATCCACAACATTTTAAATTCGGGAAATTTTCGGGTGTAGAGGTACATGCCGATGATCACCCCAATGGTGGCCCCATGGCTTGCAAGCCCCGTAAATCCTGTAAATTCATATCCTTGAATGAAACCAAAAAGGGTTCCCTCGACACTTTCCCTGATCGGTAGCAAAATTTCAAGCAAATGGTTTTTATAATAGGCCCAGTCGTAAAAGAACACATGCCCCAGCCTGGCGCCCAACCTGGTGGCCAAAACCGTGTAAATAAAGAGGGAATCGAGTTGTTCGACCGTCTATTTTTCCTGGGTGAAAATGCGTTTCATGATGAACCAACCTACCGCGAAGGCCAATATCCAAAGAAGGTTGTAATACTTGATCTGCAAAAAACCTATTTTGAACAAGGTTTCGTTCGGGTTCCAGGTAAAGCCTAAAAAATACATTTGAAATGATTTGGGGGCTAAGATAA